>JAQCMZ010000478.1 GCA_028274825.1 Haloferacaceae archaeon | reverse complement strand
CAGGCGACTACCTACGACTGTAATGAATAAGAGACGCTCTGGAGAGAGTGGACTCCTGAGTCGGTCATTGGCGCACGCGAGAACTCATCGAGTGAGTGTCTCTATACGCTCTGTCGTCGATCCAGGAAGTCTCGGGGCACGACCCCGAGGTAGTTCACGCCGACCGTCTGCTCACTCAGCACGGCCGATATGGTGCCACTTCTCGCACCAGTATACATCATAACCAAACTTAATCAGGTGGCCATCATGTAGTTACATATATGAGTGATGCTACTGGTCAGGAGGTTATTCGCTCGCGTTACAATCACCTCATCAACGGCGAATATCAGCCTCCAGCAACCGATTCATACTTTTCGAGTATCAATCCCGCGACAGAAGTTGAGATTACCGAGGTTGCAACAGGTAACGAAGCTGATGTCGACGCAGCGGTCGAGGCCGCACAGTCTGGGTTCCGGTCGTGGCGCGCGACCGACCCGGTTGATCGCGGGCAGATTGTCCACAATATTGCCGAACTGATTCGTGACCACGCCGAGGAACTCGCCACGATTGAGAGTCTTGATCAGGGCAAACCACTTTCGCAGTCGCAAAGTGATGTTGAGGGAGCCGCTCGCTACTTCGAATATTACGCGGGCATCGCGGACAAGCTTGAGGGGAAGTCGATCCCTGTTGGCGCCGACAAACTTGATTTCACTGTTCGGGAGCCGTACGGTGTCTCGGCACAGATCATCCCGTGGAACTTCCCCGCGAATCTTTACGCCCGCGGTGTCGCGCCGGCGCTCGTGGCCGGCAACGCAGTCGTCGCTAAGCCTGCCCCGACGACGCCGATTTCTGCGTTCCGACTCACTGAATTGTGTCACGAAGCTGGGGTCCCTCGCTCGGCGGTCAACGTAGTCGCCGGTGCGGGTGAGGCCGGTGAAGCCCTCACCAGCCACGAGAATGTCGACTGTATCACCTTCACCGGAAGCGTTCCGACAGGACAGAGAGTAATGCAATCGGCAGCAGAGCAGGTAACGCCAGTAACACTGGAACTCGGCGGCAAGAATCCAGCAATTGTCCATCCCGACGCAGACCTCGAAACGGCCGTCAACTCCGTCATCACCGGGATCTTCAGCAACTCCGGACAGATCTGTTCGGCTGCTGACCGGGCACTCGTTCACCAATCTGTCCATGACGAGTTCGTAGAACAGGTCGTCTCTGTCGTCGAATCGTACGAGGTGGCACCAGGTATGACCGATCCTGACATGGGGCCTGTGAACAGCGCCGAGCATCTCAGCAACATACAGGAGTATCTCGATCTCGCACAGCGGGAGGATGTGACAATTGAAACCGGTGGTCGTCAGCCCGGTGGAGACGGGTACTTCATTGAACCAACTGTCATTACCGATGTCGACGGTGAGGGGCGACTCGCACAGGAGGAGATCTTCGGCCCTGTGCTGGTGGTCATTCCGTTCGATGACGACGATGACGAGCTCGCAATCGCGAACAATACCGAATATGGGCTCACCGCTGGCGTGTTCACGAGCGATATTAACCGTGCGCTCAACGCGGCGACTCAGATTGATGCGGGAAACGTGTACATTAATCAGTGGTTTGGCGATACGAATCAAACGCCGTTCGGTGGGTACAATAAATCTGGTATCGGCCGCGAGAAAGGACTTGAAGCGCTCGAGTCTTATGTGCAGACGAAAAACATCGCCATTGATCTTGATCACGCCGAGTGAGGTAGAGTGAGACGCACCCGTGGCCATCGTGAGCACGAGTGTGGTCTCGCCCCAGTCTGTCGTGTGCCTGAACCACGGTATATAAAGAGATACCATAGCTCAGACTCCGCGAGAGCGTGACACGACGGCTGTGTTGCGTCACGTCGGTGTCTATCCGCTAAGAATGGACTTTCACACCGATTTGTGTAATCCCGTGCGTCGTCGGAATCCCACTGCTCTGGATTTTACCCTCTTTTCATCTCTGGTATGTCTTTACCCCGATGATTCAACTGCCGGCACGGTGTGAGCCCGTGGAATCATCTCGTTATCTCGGGAGACTCGCTTGAGTTCGTCGTAGGGATTGCGTCCCTGCTGGCGCCACGTCGCCAGCAGGGACAGTACTGTCTCATGAACGAACATTCCGCGGTCGTTGCGGAGTGTTCCGATAATCTTCCGGAAAACCACGGGCTCACGGAGGGCGTTTTCAGCTGCATTGGTTGTTGGAGAGACC
>JAQCMZ010000471.1 GCA_028274825.1 Haloferacaceae archaeon | reverse complement strand
AAACTCGCGGCCGAACCGGCGCTGCGGACCCACACGCTCGCGACAGTCGCCTCAGGGTTTGCCAACTCACGGAGCGGGCTTATCGAGTTTCTGGAGCGAACACTGTACGCCACACAGACGCCCGAGGCGGCTGAACTCAAGCGCGTCCTCGATTCGGTAATCGAGTATCTGGTTATCAACGACTTTCTGGACCGAGACGGCGACGAATTAGTCGCGACGGGGATTGGACATACCGTCTCACGGCTGTATCTGGATCCGATGACCGCAGCAGAGATTATCGATGGACTAGAGGCCTGGACACGCGACAGCGAGGATCCGCCTACCCCGCTTGGGCTGTATCACCTGGTGTGTCGGAGCCCAGATATGTACGAGCTGTATCTCAAATCGGGAGATCGCACGACATTCACCGAGCTGTGTTACGAGCGGGAAGACGAATTCCTCGGATCGGTGCCGTCTGAATTCGAAGATGTCCGGTTTGAAGACTGGCTTGCGGCACTGAAAACAGCTCGTCTGCTCGAAGATTGGGCGACAGAAGTCGATGAAGACCGAATTACCAAACGATACGGGGTCGGGCCGGGCGATATTCGCGGGAAAGTCGATACCGCTGAGTGGCTACTGGGTGCCGCGGAACAGTTGGCGGCCGATCTCAACTACGATGGAGCGGTCGCAATCCGGAAAGCACGCAAGCGGGTTGCTGACGGGATTAAAGAGGAACTGCTGGAGTTGGCCGGAGTGCGCGGCGTCGGCCGGGTTCGGGCGCGCCGATTATTCGAGGCCGGTATCGAAACGCGTGCGGATCTTCGAGATGCGGATGAACAGATTGTCCTGGGAGCACTTCGAGGCCAGAAAACGGCCGAACGTATCCTTGAGAATGCCGGCCGACAGGATCCGTCGTTAGACGGAATCGAGGCTGACTCTAACGCCGCGGCTGCCGCGGCTGCCGTCACCGGGACTGACGATGAGGACGACGGGCAGGCGAATCTCGGTGATTTCGAATGAGAACCGTCGACGGGTACGCCAAGAGACGGGATCGTGACGCGTTCCTCGAGCGACTCACCGAGATCGCCGAGCGGACAGGCGCAATCGTGCAAGCGTTCGACCCGGCTCTCGTCGTCTCATCGAATCACCTCCGTACCGCAGCCAACAGAGCAGCCAGAGCGTTCGATCGCGGCGAAAACGTCGCCCGAGATCGCGGCGTCGAGATGCTGTTGTACGCGGCGGGTCGGCGACAGATCGATCATGCACTGGAAATGGGGATTACACGAGAACCCTCGGCTGTCGTGGTTGCGATCGACGGGCGGCGAGCAGACGACCCTGACGAGGCCGAACGACGAGCCGCACAGACCGTGACCGAGGTGGTCGACACTGAACAGGTACCTGAGCAGTGTGATATCGATCGAGTACGAGAGTACTTCGATATAACCGACACGGAACTTCAGGCAACAGCCGGTGGGGTGTCAGATATGGTTCTTGAGCGCGTCGCTCTGCTCGACGTGAACAAGTAAGCCGCGGCGAGTAAGACTGCTCTCGTCTGTCCGATGTCTCCGCCCCGCCAGCAGGAACGAGATCGACCGGATACCCCCCGGTTCTCCTTAGAGATCCGGTGGCGTTGACTCGACTCAGTCGAGCGAGTGTGCTCTCGAGGACACCCGTGCGCATCTGGCTGCAGCGTTGGGACCACTGTCTCACCCCCCGTTTCAGGCGGAGATGAACCGAGAATCTAGAAAACTGTTTCTCCATCGTCGACCACATGGCGGCAGAAATCTACGCTCGATTCGGATAGACTCTCGTAATTACCAACAACAAACGTGTAGACGGACTAAAATTATCATAGTCTAGAGAGGATTCGAACCTCTGTCAAAGCCCCCAGAAGGCTTTATGATTGGCCACTACACCACTAGACTGATGCAATTTAAAGAACGGCGGGAAACTACTTATTATTATCGTGTTCACTTCCCAATCGACCAGGGGGGACGAAGTGCAGCTTCCGGTGACAGTTGGCACAAAGCACTGCACACTTCTGCATCTCCGCCCGGATCGCATCCCATGGACGACCGTCTCCGACCATCCGTGCGATGGTGTCTGTCTTTTTATCGGTTGTGTGGTGAAAATCGAGACACGCTGTGTCCCCCTCGTCACACTTAGAGCAGCCACCTCTCGCGTTCTTCTGTTGGTAAACCCACTTTCTCAGCGCTTCGGTCGGCTTCGAAGCGTGTTCCTTCCGATGGCAGTTGGCACACAGAATTGTGCACAATTCCATCTCGGATTCGAGCGCGTCTTTGCCGTAACCGTACGTCACCATTGTCCCGATGTCCATCCGTTTTTTAGCGCCGTCGGGATGATGATAGTCAAGACACGCAGGATTGTCGATGCGACATCAGTTACAGTGGTTCAAGGCGAAAGCCCACGGCTTCGTGGGATGAAGCCGCCGACTGAGAACCACACACAGTATTCTTGCACACTATTATTGTCACAGTCAACTACAAAGAGTCTGTATATAAAAAATAGATATGCGATGTGCTGCTGCGGGGACCCTGTTCACGCTCAAGATGGCCACGAGCGGGTCTTACTCCAACTCACATACCACCGCAGCCCACCCAGCAGCATGAAATGTCGCCACGAGTGACTCCCCTGTGGCGGGTGCACAATGGGAGCCAGGCTGATGGCCCAGCCTGCTGTCTGGCTGAACGCGCGTGAGTGCTACGCTCTCTGCGAGAGCGGGCAACACTGAGCGGATACTCAACCCACCGCACCCTCCTCTGAGAGGGCCGAAAGTGCCTCAGCAAACACGGTCACAGCCGCAATTATCAGCAGTGCAGGATAACTGACGGAGGAATCCCACGAAGCCGTGGGAGGAGGTCAAACCCGGTCTCGGCCTTTGTCTCGTTTACCCATTTTCGAAGCCGCCCCCGGCACCGAAGTGTGTGCTCGGTGTTCCAGTCACGGTTCCGGTAGTGCCATCGCTGATCGACCGATAGCTCTTCCCAGGACATCTCCTCTGAGAGGTTGATG
Source organism: Haloferacaceae archaeon (assembly GCA_028274825.1). Taxonomy (GTDB): domain Archaea; phylum Halobacteriota; class Halobacteria; order Halobacteriales; family Haloferacaceae; genus J07HR59. The sequence goes on along the minus strand of JAQCMZ010000471.1, from coordinate 4,433 downwards.
TTGTCGGGCTGTGGTCCTACACGCGGTCCCCTCGATGCGTTCGTCTCCAGTCCGGCACGACGTTTTGCTTCGTTCCATCCTCCAACCTGTCGAATTATCGTTGCCGAAGCTGGCTGTAATCCGAGTTCCTCGGACTGTGGCTCCGTCGGCGAACTGCCCAACCGTTCGGCCGCTTCGCGCAGGGCCTTGAGACATGCTGCTTCTGTCGTCGACATACTGTCAGTTCCCTCGTTATCTCATAAAAGGGCAGGCCAGCGAACAGATGCGTCTGGCCGCGAGTCGTCGACGAGGAGAATCTGCATCGTCGGTGGACACACCAGAGTTTCGGGGTACGGTGATGAAACACCGTCGGGCGACCGAAGTATTTTATCGAGGGACTTCCCGCTGATAACTGTGTACGTTGGACGATTCATCGTCATCGCCCCGAGGATCGGCGCGTATCGAGTGTCATCGCGGTCGTTTCCGAACCGAAAGATTGTCCAACAAGAGAGCACGCTCACGGTTGTCCCGACGGCGGATGCTCCCGAGACGGACAACCCGTACGTCTCATACAATTGTCTCCAGACGGTCGATCGTCCGTCTGGAAGCCCATCGCAGTCAGGGCCAGAGTCGGAGGTCGTGATCGGGAACGGGAGCCACGTCGACCCGATTGCGGAGAAACTCTCACTCGGCTACCCGGCCCGGGACGCCCTGGCGACGGTACTGCTCTCGCTGGATTATGAAAAAGACGACTACGACACCCCACGGATCGCCGGGATCGTCGGGTCCGAACGGGCTCTGGTCGGGATCGTCCGCCACGACGCGCTGTTGGTCGAGTCTGTCAACAAACCAACACTCGTGGCAACATACAAGAAGGACACTCCCGAGCCGATCCAGTTGGCGGCGGAGACTGCACGTGATGCGGCCTCGGAGGTATATGCCGGCGCGTTCGAACACGCGGTCTGTGCGGCTGGTGTGACGGTTCAGAGCGGTGACGACAACCAGGGAATCACCACCGCGGTTCACAACGGCACGTAGCGAGACAGAATAGACCAGAGCAAACTCGTTGAGCGGGTGAGTGCGTCGATGAGCGACTTTCGAGGTGAACGGTAGTATCAATCATCGAACACACAAGATCGATTCACCGCGAGTCTATCACCACGTTTGGGACAGGGTCACTACGCGTTCAGAGCTGAATACCGAAATCGGATTCAACCGACTGGTATCGTTGGTGTGTGGTCACGAGTCGAAGCGATTCTGGACAATCTCGAGCGTGTCTTCGCGATCCCCCCAGTCGACGAACAGGGCGACAGAGGTGGCGCTCGTGATCACATCCTGAACGTTGATACCCGCGTCAGCGACCGGGGAGACAACGTCTCGGATGACACCGGGACGGTTCGGGAGTTCACCACCGGTTACTCTGACCACGGCTATCGGGTCTTTCACCGTGACTGACGACAGAAACGTGTCCGAGACCACAGTTTCATGCAGAATTGTTTCTGCGCGCTTCGACACGCTTTCGTCGACGTAGAAAGTCACGGAGTCCATCCCAGAAGCGACGGCGTCGACGTTAATCCCCGCGTTGCTGAGAACTGAGGAGAGATCGCTAAGAATGCCCGGCTGATTGCGGACCGCCCGACCGGCGGTCGTGAGGCAGGCAAGTGGGGTTTCCCGCATATCGACAAGATTCTGGAATTTACCCTGTATTTCTGTGCCCCCGGTGAGAAGATCTCCGTGCTGATAGTGAACGACTCTGACTGTGAGATCATCGCCTTTGTACGAGAGGGCACTCGGTGCGATCACCTCGGCACCACGGAATGAGAGATTTCGGAGTTCATCGACGGTGATCTGGCCGACATTACGGGCACCTTCGACGACACGAGGGTCGCCGGTCATGACCCCCTCGACGTCGGTCACAATCACTGTCTCGTCAGCGCCCATATATTTACCCAGCATCACGGCAGTCGTGTCTGATCCCCCACGTCCCAGGGTTGCAATATTTCCGTCGTGGTCCTCCGCGAGAAACCCCGTGAGAACAGGGACAGTCTCGTCCAGCCGAGAGGCCAACTCCTGTGCGCGACGCTGGGTTTCTTCGACATCGAGTTCGCCCACACTGTTGGTAATCACTGGCCATTCTTCATGACCTGGTTCGAAGAACTCTGCGTCCACGTTTCGCGCGACGAGAGCTGCTTTCAGCATCCGAACGCTCGTGCGCTCGCCCATCGAGATGATCTCTGCCTGGTCCTGTTCGTCCGCCTGAAACGTGATGTCCTCGAGAAGGTCATCGGTTGAAGAACCCATGGCGCTAGCGACGACAGCCACCTCGTGACCCTCCTCGACTGCCTTGGCAATCGAGTCGGCAGCTCGTTCCACTCGATCACCTGTCCCGAGACTCGTCCCACCGAACTTCGAGATTACTCGCATCGCGATACTCTCCTCTCAAGAACTGCCAACGCAGCAACCGTATTGCTCATAAACTGTTTCGAAGTCTGTGTGTCGTCCGATTTCATACCGGCCGTTGCATGCGACACGTGAAAACCCTGACCAATTCGTCAACCAGTGTCATACGTCGCTGCTCCTGCATACTCCACAGGCGGCATAAGGCGAGTGCCTCGGGGTCGTTCGGAACTCTGTGAGTTCCGTGATGACGAGAATCAGTGATTCTCGAACCACTCGGCCCCGAGGGTGAAGCCTGTCAGATCACTTCACAATATTTATATGCTGAATAAGCGCGATACCACGGGCTTCAGGCCGTGGATACGCGCCGTCACACTGGGAATCTCTCCGATTCAAACGCTTGACCTGAGTTTCACAGTTTCACAGTAACGTTTAATCGACGGGCAACCATGGCGACGGACAGGAATTGGTCGGAACGGAGCGGGTTCCGTCCCGTCCTACAGAGGCGGCCCGTCCGCCCCAAGCAATGAGACAGTATCTGGAAGGTGGTCACGAACACCGGATGCTCGAAACATCCGACACATGGTGACTGCGCTTGCAGCACTTCCGCTACCGTGAACTCCGTTGACGCCTGCTGGCGTCCGTGCGGCCAAAACAACGCTTGGACGCCAAACACGGCTGAGGATACACGTACCGGCGGCTTGGCACCGCCAGCAGTCCAGCCCGCTTCAGTCCATGAGCATCCACCCGAATTCCTACTGGGGCACTGCCCGGCTGAACTGCAAACCTGAAACTCCCAACGCTCGGGATTCGGCCGCGTTTAGTGGTTCAAGAAAGTTCTGAATGAACTAGAGTGTGCTACCGTCTTTTTTACTGTATGGCAATTATACGGACGAAATATGCCTCCAGAAGGCTATACATCCGTCACAATTAGCGATAGCTTGGCGACAAAGCTCACACGAATCATGGCAGATCACGAGTGCTCCAGCGACGCTGCAGCAATCGAGTATGCCGTCGATACAACTCTCCTACAGGAGGAGAAAATCACCATACAGGAGCTGAGTCATCTCCTTGCTGAACGTGCCGAGGAAATAGACGAGTCTCGATTACAGTAAATAGTACGGGAAGTATATTCAAAACTTCTCTCAGTCACTACACGCGGAGGAGGATGTCAAGCCTGTAAACAGTGACGCAACGATAACGACCAGACATCAATCCCCAAGATATGGAGTTGAAGAGCTCAACTCCGTTGCTGGTCGTTTGACAGAGTGGGACGTGGCTCCTCTCACAATCGCTCGGTGAGCGTGCGACGGAAGTTTCAATGGGTCGTGTGGAGCAAGCGACCTCCACGGACACAGCGAGTGTTCGGCTGTGGATTCCAGCCGACTCCTCACGGAGGAGGTCGGAATGAATCATGTCCGCCTGCGGGCGCGGTGCAGACCCGACAGCATAAACACTTGGGGCTTGACCCCGAAGTACTTCACACGGACACAACGTGGCAATGAGAATCAGAATCGGTGGCAGTCCTCTCGTAGATCATCACGCTGAGCCGACGTAACCGGATTATACGCTGAATAGGCGCAATCTCACGGTAGATCGTGGATACGCGCTGTCATTCGAAGACTCGACCGTGTTAGAGAGCCGTATCTGTGTTCGCCCACTAACATTACTGACCAGACAACCGAACGCGCTGAACAGAACCGGTGGAGAACAGAGCAATTCCCGCCAGCCGACGATGATGGCCTTTCGGCCCCACACATTTAGCTGAATTGAGGGCGCTAAGCCCCCTTCCTCAGCGAGCGGCGAAGCCGTGAGTAGGGAGGGGATACAGCGCCCGCACGAGTTACCCGCCACGGATTACACCTACAGTCAAACACGGTAGTGCGATGCTCACCACAGTTTCGACGATGTTCAAGCGCGACAAGAAGCGTGCCCCGTCGATTGTGGCTGAGTGTCCATCCGGGAGGAGTGGGACACTCCGAACTACCCGTGAAGGGAACTCGCCTGCGGAGTCTGGAATCCCTGTGCCCACGTTGGGGATACATTCCGACACAGAA
>JAQCMZ010000436.1 GCA_028274825.1 Haloferacaceae archaeon | reverse complement strand
GAGATCACGGAGCAGCGCCGCCAACGACAGCAGATGGCGATGATGCAACGGGTGATGCGGCACAATATGCGAAACGATCTCAACAAGGTGCACGGGTGGGCGCAGGTGCTTGCAGAGGAAGCAGACGCCGAGGCGAGAGCCACACACCTCGGCCGGATCGAAGCGATACTCGACGAGTGGGAAGCGATGACGGAAGGGATGAGACAGATCCGGCAACTCACCACCTCACCCGAGGCTCAGCAGTCGGCTGTCGAAGTGCGGTCGGTCACGGAGGACCTGACAGCGTGGAACCAGGAAGCCGAGTTCACTCTCGATGTGAACTCAACTGTGTCCGGTGACCCGACCGTATGGGTCCCTGGTATTGTCACGCAAGCACTGGAGAAACTGATTACGATCGCAGTTCACCGAGCAACGGGGCCGGATACCGCGGTTACTGTGTCACTATCGGATAAGACCGACGGATGGGTTGAGGTCGAGACCTTCATCACTGAATCAGGGCTGACGGAGACGGATATGGAAGTGCTCGCCACCGGTGAAGAGACAGCACTCACACACGCACAGGGACTCGACATCTGGGTTGTCAGAACGATGATTAGAACGGTTGGGGGTGAGATAACAGCACAGGCAACCGGTGCGGAGACACGGGTCACATTCAGGGTGCCGGTGGAGCAACCCCCGGACGCCGACGGGGAGTGATCTTCGTCCACGGAGCGGTTGAGTTATCCACCTGTGGGTGAGCCAAACCCACTCTGCTGTAGAAATCCCTTTGCTGGAGTGGAAATATGACCCTCGACATCCTCCCCGCCCTAAAGGGCGTCACCAGAACGCTACGCGTTCTGATTGCCCGCCAGACGTAGTCTGGCGACGAGAATTCCCCGAAGGGGATATTCAGGTTGCGCGTTTCCTCGGGTCTCAAGGACGCTTTCGCGTGGAACGTCGAAGGTCGCTTACGAGTTCACGACACGGTCTGCGCGAAAAATGAACAGCAATTCATACCGACCGTTGTAATCGATTACCTACGGCAAGCCGTTCTGTGCGTTCACCAGGTTCTCATCACCGTTCTCGACCGCTGTCCACCACGTCTTCAATACAGCAATTGTCACGAGTTTCGGTGGTTGTTCAATACCGATACAGGATCGGGTATGCGCGTCGAGATTACGTGGCGGATGAAAATGGTGTACTGGCTTATTGGTGCTCTCATTCGCCGCTTCGCGCCCGAACCTGAATTCCAGTCCGTCCTCCCGGTAGTGGTACTTGTAGTCTCCATTCTCCCACCACTGAATATCGAAATACCCACCTCGCTCGTGGATTCCAGGAGTGACAGTGACCCGTGCCGCTCTGATATCTTCTCCGTCCCGCTGTGTGAACGGGTGACCGTTCTGATACCGGAATCGGACGTTGACGACTCCGTTGCCGAGTTGGTGGCGCATCTGCTCTACACTCTCATCAATCCCTTCCGAATCGAGCGGAGAGCCGTTCCCCAGCCCCATTACTGGAGTGGGGGCTGATTACCCGGCTGTCTGTCACCCCGTTCAGTTACGGTGGATACCTGTTCTTTCGCCTCTTTGAAGCGATATGCCGCTCTGAGGTGGCTGAGTTCTCGTTCTGCTGTCCGCCAGTGAGAGATATCGTCGAGTTCATTCTGGGTGAGTTCCGTGTCTGATATCAGGAGTTCCTCTGGATCGGATCCGTCATATTTGGCTTTGTACGCTGCGAGTTCCTGTTTTACGCGCTGGATTTGATCGACAAGCGTGTTGCTACCGGCGAGTTGCTTGATCTGTTTGAGAAGGTGCCACTCGGGGTCTCGACCGTACAGCTTCCCAGCGTCTGTCTGATGACTCCGAACAAGACCGTCTTCGGCAAGCTTGTTGAGCGTGGTTCTGGCTTTTGTTTCTGAGACGAGAGCTGTGTCTGCGATGTCGCCCGCCGATTTCGGGGTTGTCGTTCTGTTGATCACCGTGCGAATTCGCTCGTCCGCAGTGCTCTGTTTTTTCCACTCTGCGGCTGCGAAGTCATCGATGTCCGCAAAGTCGTCGTCATCAACACTGAATGGATCAATATCGTCCACGGTCACCGGTTCGTCTGGGATTTCCTCCTCAGATGGAAACTCGTCGGGGCCGTCGGGAGATGAGTCGTCAGTCATATATTACACTATATCTTAGGCACAGATATATTTTTCCGACACGCATATATGAGCTTCGGGATTTCGATGTCGATGGTCTTGATACTGTTGGCTATAACTACGTGAAGATTTTCGACACCTCGGGGTGTCGAAATACGTCACGCGACGATAGCCGACAGTATGACCTTTCCCCCCAGTGGGAACCCTGTGTACTGAACTGTAGTGAGACTGGCTCCGTTTCAATGGGCGATTGCCCATCTCTCTCAACTAGTTGAATTGACTCGACGAATCGCAAGCCAGCGCGCGCCCTCGACACGAATCATCACGAACTCTCCAGTGAGCTCGAACATAAAAACAAAACCGTTGCCCGCCGATTCGGATAATAAGTGGACTCGCTGGGGTTTCGTCACACCGCGTGAAAGAATCGGTTAAATACCCACGTTGTCTGGTAGTTCTCTCGGTAAAAGGAGTTGTCCCGTTTTTATTACTAAGCCAGCGTGTCATAGAATACATCTCGGACTACTCTTAATTCGATTACCGTTTCAACCCGAAGCAGGCTTAGCAGATCGTGCACCAAGTGCACGAGGTTTTGAGTTAGTCACAGCGAACTCTTTTGTTACTAGTCACTGATTTG
>JAQCMZ010000461.1 GCA_028274825.1 Haloferacaceae archaeon | reverse complement strand
TCGCGTGGCCGTTTGCGTCGACCCAGAAGGCGAGCCCGTCGTGTAAGAGGAGATGGTCGAGCACGAGCGACTGCAGGATCGGGACGCCACGGCCTCCCTCGACATCGAGCAGCGTGATGCCGTCGTCGAGCTGCGGCAACAGCATCTCGTCAGTAGCCGGATCGGCCTGGTCAGCGAAGGCCTGATTACGGTCGGCGTCGCGGGTCGGCTGGTCGACCGCCAATCGGTTCGACGTTGCGTGTTCTCCCATACTCGGCTAGTTGTCCGTTTTTCGGATAAGCCGCGGCGTGGTGCTTCCGCGTTTCAGAGAAGGTACGAGACAGTGGTTACTCGTTCTCAGTCGGCGAGTTTCTGTGGACGTTCAATGGCTTCCAAGAACATTTCCAGGATCAGACTTGCCCAGCGTACCAAGGTTAACCAACACTTCGGGATCGAAAGAGGAGTTTGTTGGTTAATAAAGACGAGGCTGACGAGATCTTTCGACCCGGTTGGAGATAACATAGTTGTGACCTTCCAGCGAGGCCGGTTCTTTCATTACTCAAAGATCTAACAAGTAGTAAACAGTGATGAATATCCAAAATTAACTCCGATGCAGTCTGATGCTTTCCCGGATGGTATTTTAACATTCCCGATTGTGCGAGACGAATTGCCGCTTCTCACTCCGTGTTCGACGAGGGATTAGAGTTTCTTCCCAGTGATTTCATCATTTTTCGAGGTTCCTGATCGGAACGGCGAGTTGCCTGGATCTCGGTTGGGGTTCTGCCCTCTTGAACCGATACTCAAATACCCCTCAATCTCACCAATAATCTTCTCGAGAGATACTGTGACAAGCCGCACTCTGATTGAGGCCGCTTTCTCTGCCTGCTCAACTAGGTCGATTCTGTAATTCCCCTCGTCAGCGTAGGCAATCGACAGGTCATCACTGTCGACCTCAGCTCTGACTATCGATCCCTCTTCAAGAGACGGGTAGTCGATTAGTCGTGCATCCACCGGTGGTTGCGGGTCAAGGACTTTGAGACGGCTATCAAGCCCGCCAACTCGGCTTGCAGGTGAGAATTGAACTGGGATACCTTGCCGAACAACTTCTGATGCACCGCGACTGACACGGCAGTCGATTACCTCACCAGACTCCGGAAGCCCGTGATACTCAGCAATCTTTCCCTCAAATGGAGGCCCCTCACCGACTATCTCAAGAGAGACGTCCCCGCTGATTCGCGACGCCTCCTCGAATTCAACGGGAACACCGTCAAGCAGCACGAAGTCCTGTCCCCGATTAAGTGGTACTGTCACTGTCATACCGGCCTCGGGGAGATCATGATATTCTATGATGCGGCCGTTAAGAGGCACTTCTCCACTGGTAACTTCGATCGTCACCTCGCCCGAAACCTCGGATTCACCGTCGAGATGAACGGGAACAGCATCAAGAACTAATCTGTCTTGTCCCCGGTCGAGCGACACGTGGTGGGTACTGCCAATCCCCGGGAGATTCTGGTACTCCACGATCCGACCTGTGACTGCACCTTCTACTTCCGTGAGCTTGACAACAGCTGTCGTTGACGCGGCTGCTGGCTCATCTAGTGCCACATGCGTAACGCCAATCGAATCGTTCCATTGAGGCTTAGCCTGCTCCTCCCCGTGCTTGACCGTCATTTCATAGCGGTCACCGATCTCAAGCTGATTCGTCACCTCTACTAGTTTGCACTCAATCCCCTCGGTTGAGTACCCAGTGATATAGGCAACAGCGGGACCGCCTGCTGTTGGCTTCTGATTTAATCTACAATCGAAGGAGGCGAGATTGGCGGCTTCAAATTCGGCCGTAGAAGACCCACGCTTTAGATGTACGTCAACAGAATCGCCTACTGTCACTCCGGATTCCTGAACTGAGAGAACATCAGCATACGCTGTTGCCCCGGAAGTCTGGATGATCCGAACTTGGAGAGGAGTTCCTGGCTTTCGATGGCCTGATGGAAATACCTGATCAATGTTCCTTGCTGCAGAGACATCTGCTACCACCTTCTCCTCAGAATCGATAGTATCGAGCGTAATGGCGAGTTCATCACCCGGAAGGACCAGCCGATCACCCTCTGGTGTGACTTTATCGGCTTGAACACTCCCGTTCGAGACATATGTTACCTCAGCGATGAATGAGTGAGTAAGAGCTCCGTTTTCATTGTGAGTTACGGAGATACTGTCAACCTCAGGCCAGCGAGAGGTTTTACCCTTGATTTGTCCTTTAGAGATTTGTTTGGGGTCAGCTAGAAATAAATCGCCGACAGAAAGTGACGTGGATGCGTTCATTCCATCAACATCCGCTCGAACTGGTTAGTTAGGGTGTGGTGAATATGACTGGATCTGTTGCTTGCGATGGAGATTATGTCATGGAGAACTCCAAATTCGTCGACGGTGGTTCGACGAAAATTGCTCGGATCAAAATCAGCCATACCTGACTGATGTTCACGGGGGGATTAAAACGTGCCCCTGGTCGGAATTATAATACGTGAGAGGGCACCTTCCCTCGCTCTGAGATTACAACGGATCATAGTTGTCTTGATGAAGATGTGTTGTCCGACCCACCTACTCAGCGAGCGTAGGAGATGGCTGGTCGATGGCTCTGTATTCCCGATCTCGGCTGGATCCGTCCGCCTCGAGGAGATTATATTGAGTCATCTTAGACAGATACGCCCGCACAGTCCGTTTCGTCCGTGGATCGTCGACTTCCTCGGTGTAGCGGTCGTGGATCTCGCTCGGCCCTACTGGGCCGTGGTCGCGAACGATATCGTAGATGGCCCGCTGGTGCGGAGTGAGTGAGTCGAGACTCTTCTGTCGGATTTGTGCGCGAGCGTCCTC
>JAQCMZ010000452.1 GCA_028274825.1 Haloferacaceae archaeon | reverse complement strand
GCCATACTTCATATATAGCATCCTACATTCATACAAATTTCGTTTGGTGGGGGGGAGTCGGTCGGCCACCGAACGGCGGTTGTTTCTCACCGTGTCGCGTTCCTCCCCGCCGTAAACGGCGGGGTTTCCCGCTTGTAGAAAGATGAGTCCCGCGTGGATTTCCAGATTCCTCAGGAGGAATACGGCTAGACAGGAGCAATATGCGGTGTTCTGAGCTACAGCGGTAAACCGACGAAGACTTACCCACATCCGGGCCCTTTTGTTGAGTATGCATGTTGCCGTCATCGGAGCTTATGGGAGCGCAGGGTCTGCGGTTGCAGAGGAGCTACATCAACACGTGGGCGACAGTGTTGACCAGCTCACCCTAATCGACGATGGCGACCCGGGCGGGGGGTTGTGCATTCTCAGGGGATGTATGCCCTCGAAAGAGGTTCTCTCAGCCGCAGAACATCGATTCCAGGGCCGCACAGATGAGCGTCTCGAGGGGCGTCCACACGAGATCAACCTCACGAAAACCGTCGAACGGAAAGACGGGCACACCGGCGGATGGGCGGCTCACCGGCGCGACGGAGTCCAAGCCCTCACCGAGACTGATGGCGTCGAGTTCATCGATCACACGGCGGAATTCGTCGACGACCGCACACTCAGAGTAAGAAACGAGACAATCGAGCCAGACTACGTGGTTATCGCGACGGGGTCGTCACTGAATGTGCCAACTCTGCCGGGAATCGAGGACGTAGATATCACCACTAGCGCGGACATTCTCGACGCGACACGACTTCCCGATTCGGGGGTGGTGATGGGATTTGGATCGGTCGGAATGGAGATGACCCCGTATCTCGCGGAAGCAGGTGTCGATGTCACCGTGATCGAACACGACGAGCGGCCGCTTGACGATCACGCGCCGGCATTCGGAGACGCGCTGATGAAGCTGTATCGTGAGGAATTTGATATCGATATTCGCACGGGCGTCTACGAGGAAAGCGTCGAATCGACCGCAGACGGGGTGCGACTCCATCTGGACTCCGGAGAGACTGTCACCGGAGAGGAGCTTTACGCGTTCACTGGCCGGAATCCCAGTCTCGACAGGCTTGGATTAGAGCACACGTCGATAACCCCACAGAGAGGCTGGGTTGACGCAACCATGCAGACGACTACCAATTCGAGAGTGTACGTGCCGGGCGATGCGAACGGCCGGGATCCAGTCTTACACGTGGCTAAAGAGCAGGGATATCTCGCCGGGCAGAACATCATCGCCGCCGACCGAGGCGAACCAGTCGAGCCGTACCAGCACGTCGACCACCGGGTGACCTTCGCTGGTGCGGGTCTGTATCCGGTCGTCCGGATCGGCCACACCACCCGGAGCGCACACGAGGCCGGGCACACGACCGTAACAGCCACCCGAGAGGCGGCTGACGACGGTGTCTTCCGCGCGAAAGACGTTCCGCACGGACTGGCACGGATTGTCGTCGACGCCGCTGACGGGACGGTGCTCGGCTACCAAGCGATGCACTATCACGCCGACGCCATGGCAAAGACAATGCAGGTGCTGATCGAGATGGAATTAGACATTCGAGAGGTCCCCGACCGTGCGTATCACCCGACAACGCCCGAGATTCTCGACGGACTCATTCGGGAAACAGCCGCACAGGTCGACGACACCAACTGACTGTTCCACCGAGGAAGCGAGCTTCGACCTGCCGGCAGAGACCCGACCGTGAGACGGCATCACGACAGTCGTAGCATACTTACCCCGCGCCCAGCGATGATAAAATAATGAGCGAAGTTGAGACGGCGAGTGAAGACCGGCGGAAATACGAGTTCCGCAAAGTTATCGAAGAGCTTCAGGAGTTTGAGGGCTCCGGGACTCAACTCGTGACCATCTACATTCCCGAGGAGAAACTGCTCTCCGACGTTGTCGCCCACGTGACCCAAGAACACAGCGAGGCGTCGAATATCAAGTCCAAGCAGACGCGGACAAACGTGCAGGACGCGCTGAAAAGCATCAAAGACCGACTTCGCTACTACGACACCACCCCGAAACACGGGATGGTACTGTTCTCGGGGGCGGTCAACACCGGTGGCGGCCGCAGCGATATGGTCACACGAGTGCTCGAATCACCGCCGACGCCGATCCAGTCGTTTCGATATCACTGCGATTCTGACTTTCTCACCGAACCACTGGAGGGTATGCTCGAGGACAAGGGCATGTTCGGGCTGGTCGTGCTCGACCGTCGGGAAGCAAACGTCGGCTGGTTAAAGGGGAAACGAGTTGAAGCGGTGAAAAGTGCTGAATCGCTCGTGCCCGGCAAACAACGGAAAGGTGGTCAGTCAGCACAGCGATTTGCTCGGCTTCGGTTGGAGGCAATCGACAACTTCTATCAGGAGGTTGCTGGCATGGCGAATGACCTGTTCGTGTCGAAACGTCACGAACTCGACGGGGTCCTCGTCGGGGGACCATCGCCGACCAAAGACGAATTTATCGACGGCGATTATCTCCATCACGAACTGCAAGACCAGGTCCTCGGCAAATTCGACGTTGCCTACACCGACGAGTCAGGGCTGAAAGATCTAGTCGACTCCGCGAGTGAGGTGCTAGCAGATCAGGAGATTGTCCAGGACAAACGCCAGATGGAGGAGTTTTTCGAGAATCTCAACACTGGTCAAGAGGCGACGTACGGCTTTGACCGGACTCGTCGAAATCTGATCATGGGTGCAGTTGACCGATTGCTCATTTCTGAAGATCTCCGAGAGGACGTGATTACCTACGTCTGCGATGAGGGTCACGAGGACTACGAACTGCTCGATACCCGCCACGACACCCCAGAAGATCACGAGTGCTCGGAATGTGGTCACTCCGCAGAGGTATCCGAGCGAGAAGACGCAATCGAACATCTGATGACGATTGCCGAACAGCGGGGCAGCGAGACGAAATTCATCTCGACGGACTTCGAGAAGGGCGAACAGTTGTACGACGCGTTCGGCGGAATCGCCGGGATTCTCCGGTATGATTCGGGTATCTAACTCTCGCTATTGTCGATTCGGACAGCAGGCAGAATCCAGTAGCTGGATATCACTCACCAGCGGTCAGTAAAGTATGGAGTGTCGCCCAGCGAGACGGACCCGTTTCGAACAGAGCACAGCCGTCGAGGCCCGTGAGAAACGCACACTGCGTTGATCAGCGGAGGGTGGCATTCGCGGGAAATACTGACATCCAGGCCTCAACAACGCCGGTGATGCAGTCACCGTGGCGATGACTGCCGGTCAGTTGAGAATTTGTGAGAGTTGCTGTTTCCGTCTGTCAAGTTCGAATTCAGCGTCCGGGGCTGTCAGTCGATCAAGTGTTAAGAAGACATCAACACCGTGTTTCTCGGCCGCAACGAGAAGCTCCTCTATTGCCGACCGGTTGAGGGCAAGCGAATCCAGTTTTCCTAACGCCAGTGCAAACACTATTCCAGCTTCACCGGTGGGAAACGCCGGTGAGACGGCCTCGAAGTCGGGTTCTGACGTCGCTTCCGAATCCTCGGCGGCAGTCACGCGGAGACATTCTGTACAGATCCCAGCAGAATCGGCCGGAGCATACGTACGGAATTCGTCTGGCACTGTGAACACGACCAGTCGAGAATCCTCACAGACACGACAGTTCATACACCACTTTCGAAGGTGGGGTTCAAATCCCTGCGGGCTGAGCAGTGCCTCTCAAAGGCGCAGGTGCTGACACACAGCGTTGAAAATATCCGGATCTTCGAACGCCGGAGCAGTCTCCTCGCGAGAGGTCAAAGCCCATGTTGGGTTTCATTTCTGGGGGACTCGGCAGGATCTTTCACGAGTGACCCCTCGGTTGAGCCCCAAAGCACTCGATTTGGGTTCTGAGAGAGACTCAGTCGTCGGCAGTGACTCGGTCTTCGCTGTCGTCTTCGGGATCTTCTGTTTCTGCCTCGGCTTCTTCCTCCTCTTCTTGTTCCTTCTTGTCTTTGATCTTCTTGAGTCGGAAGATTTCTTCTCGTTCCTGCTCTTCGAGTTTCTGTTCAATATACTCTTGATTCTCGTAGAGATCGGGGAGCAGTTTGAATTCCAACGCATTGACGCGGCGCTTGGTCACCTCAATCTCTTTGAGCATCTTCTTCATGGCGGTTTCTACTTCGGCAGCGAGAATGATACTCTCGATGAGTTCCTCGTATGCGTCCGCAGCCTCGTCGATTCGCGCGGACGAGCCAAGCAGCCCGTATCCACGCTCGTCCAGGTCTTTCTTGACTTTCGAGGACTCGATCTGGGGCACCACAACACCCATGATGTTTTTTGATTCAGTGGTGATTTCAGGATACTCTTTCAACGCGGACGCTGCCCCGCGGACAGCGACGTCTCCCTCCATCGCTCGGGCCATATCGATTTTCTGTTGTGCAGTTTCGTAGTCTGATTCGAGATCAGATCGGACATCCTGTGCCTGATCGAGGATGTCCATGAATTCCATGATAAGCCCGTCACGCTTCTGTTCAAGTGTGTCGTGGCCTTGCTCGGAGAATTCGATCCGATCTTCAACCTCCATCAAGTTCTTTCGGGTCGGCTTGACATCCTCTGCCATCTGTTGACTGAAAATTCCCGGCCGACGCTGTTAACTCTTTTCCGACGTGTCGATAGGCGGTCTCACTCCGCCAGTATGCATCGACAGATCACGAAAGACGGCGTCTCCCCTTTGATCCGCAGGCAAAGGGGTGAGTTCGGCTATCATGGCCGTACACAGCAGCCACTAAGAGGAGTGGGGCTGCTTGCGACCCGGGTGGACCGGATATGATAAGCTAGGGCAGGGCACCCAGAAACGGTGTCAACTCCGGGCACCAATTCTCGGCCAGGGTCGACTCTCATTGCTGTGTGTTGTTATCGAGACTCGAGTTGGTGCCGACAATCACTGAACTAGCGGAAGCGGGCCGAGAGCGTCGGCTCAGTGGAAGAGAGTCATGCTCAGGTGTTCAAGAAGGTGTTACTCTTCTGCAGGTGACGCTGCGCATCCGACCCCCCCGAGTCGAGCCGGGGTTGCCGCGTCGGCTACTCACAGTTGAAGCCGCGAGCGTGTTCCTCGGTGTTGTATGACTGTATCGACGTACACTATCAGCACAGCAGTGGTGGTGAACTGCTTCGGGGTCAAGCCCCGAGGTAGTCGCCTTGGCTAGTCATACAGTGACGACGAATCCGGAGCCAATACTGGGTGCCGAGGGTTGAACGGGAGGCCCCACAAGGGTCAGATCAGATCGGGTCTGGTCTAGTCAGCTAGTCTGCAGCTTCGATATCGAGCCGTTCGGCTTCTTCGCGATAGTACTGGTCGATAAGGTCCTCATCGATCCGGTTGAGTTCCTCTTCGGGCAACATCGACAGCAGGTCCCAGCCAATCTCGATTGTATCGTCGATATCGCGGTTCGTTCTGAAACTCTGATCAACGAATTCAGCCTCGAAAGCGTCCGCAAAGTCGAGAAACCGGTTGTCGCGTTCCGAGAGCGCTTCACGACCGACAATGTTGACCAGATCGCGGAGGTCTTCGCCCTCTGCGTAGGCGGCATACATCTGGTCGGAGACATCGCTGTGGTCGGGTCGGGTCAGTCCCTCACCGATTCCGTCGTCCATCAGTCGTGACAGCGACGGAAGCACGTTGACTGGCGGGACAACACCTTGGGATTCGAGATCGCGATCGATATAGATCTGGCCTTCGGTGATGTAGCCAGTCAGGTCTGGGATCGGATGCGTGTCATCGTCACCGGGCATCGTGAGGATCGGGATCTGGGTGACACTCCCGTCTCGACCCTGGATCCGACCGGCCCGCTCGTACAGCGTCGCCAGGTCAGTGTACATGTATCCCGGATATCCCCGGCGGCCGGGAACCTCTTCCCGGGCGGCGCCGATTTCTCGGAGCGCCTCACAGTAGTTCGTCATATCTGTGAGAATCACCAGTACGTGGTAATCTTTGTCGAACGCGAGGTATTCGGCGGTGGTCAGTGCCAGCCGTGGGGTGACCGTTCGTTCCACGGCGGGGTCGTCTGCGAGGTTCATGAAGACGACCGACCGCTCGAGTGCGCCGGTCCGTTCGAAGTCTTGCATGAACTCGTTGGCCTCTTCTTGTGTGATTCCCATCGCCCCGAAAATCACGGCAAACTCCGATCCCTCACCGCTTTCTTCTTCTTCAGGGACGGATGCTTGCCGGGCAATCTGGAGTGCGAGGTCGTTGTGGGGAAGCCCCGATCCGGAGAAGATCGGGAGTTTCTGTCCGCGAACGAGCGTGTTCATCCCGTCGATAGCCGACACACCGGTCTGAATGAACGCTTCGGGGTACTCACGGGAGACAGGATTAATCGCCGCGCCGACGATATCACGGCGCTCGTCGGGGACAACCCCCGGACCGTCGTCGATTGGTTGGCCCGAACCATCCAGTACCCGTCCGAGGAGTTCCTCAGTGACGGGCATTTTCAGCGTCTCGCCGAGGAACCGGACAGACGCGTTCGTGTCGATTCCAGAGGTGCCTTCGAACACCTGAATCGCCACCAATCCGCCGGAAGTTTCCAGCACCTGCCCGCGCTTCGTCTCGCCTTGGGGCGTTTCGATTTCAACGATTTCGTCGTATCCGATCGGCTCGTCTACCTCAGCGAAGACGAGTGGGCCGCTGATCTCGTTGATTGTCTGGTATTCTTTCATCAGTAAAGCTCTCTGAGTTGGTCAGTGATATCCGAGTCCAGTTGTTCGACGTACGACTCCCAGTCTTCCTGGACACCGATCCGGTTGAGTCGCGGGATCGCATCGACATCGACAATCTCTTCGACGGGGACGCCCGCCTCGAGAGCGTCGAATGCTTCGTCGTTGTACAGTTTGATCGCGGTGAGGATCGCGAACGTCTTCTCCGGGCTACAGAACGTGTCCACGTCGTGGAGTGCGTTCTGCTGGAGATACGCCTCTCGAAGATATCGCGACACCTCGAGGACGAGCTGTTGATCCTCCGGGAGCGCGTCTTTGCCGACCAACTGAACAATTTCTTGCAGTTCTCCTTCTTCGTCAAGCGTATCGACGGCCCACTGCCGTGTCTCTGGCCAGTCTTCGTCGACGTTCTCGATAAACCAGTCGTCCAGTTGGTCACGATACAGCGAGTACGACTCGTTCCAGTTAATCGAGGGGAAGTGCCGCCGTTCTGCGAGGTCGGCATCAAGCGCCCAGAAGCACTTGGTGATCCGCAGTGTGTTCTGAGTGACTGGCTCTGAAAAGTCGCCCCCGGGCGGGGAGACAGCTCCGATCACCGAGATCGAGCCTTCAGTGCCGTTGCCGTTCTGGAAGTAGCCAGCCCGCTCGTAAAACTGTGCGAGTCGGGCCGCCAGATACGCCGGGTAACCCTCCTCACCGGGCATTTCTTCCAGCCGGGAAGAGATTTCCCGCATGGCCTCGGCCCACCGCGAGGTGGAGTCAGCCATCAACGCGACATCATAGCCCATATCGCGGTAATACTCTGCGATGGTGATACCCGTGTACACACACGATTCTCGGGCCGCGACCGGCATGTTCGATGTGTTGGCGATCAGTGTCGTCCGGGCCATCAGCGGGTTCCCCGTCTGAGGGTCTGGCAGGTCCGGGAAGTCTTCGATAACCTCAGTCATCTCGTTGCCCCGCTCGCCACAGCCAATGTACACCACGATATCAGCATCTGACCACTTGGCCAGTTGCTGTTGCGTGACCGTCTTCCCGGAGCCGAACGGCCCCGGAATCGCTGCTGTCCCGCCTTTCGCGATTGGGAACAGCCCGTCTTGGATGCGCTGACCAGAGATCAGCGGTTCGGTCGGCGTCTGTTTTTCTACCGTCGGCCGCTGTTCTCGAACTGGCCACTCCTGGCGCATCTGGATCGCTTCACCGGTGTCCAGTTCTACCACCGGTTCTTCCACGGTGAACTCGCCAGCCTCGATGGCTGTGACCTCGCCGCCGTCAGAGCCGGGTGGGACCATCACTTTGTGGTCGATCGTGACCGTCTCCGGAACGACCCCGACGATATCCCCGGCCGCGACCGTCTCGCCTTCCTCGACCACTGGGTCGAATTCCCACGTTTTCTCGAGGTCAATCCCTGGGGCATCGACCCCGCGGTCGAGAAACGCACTGTCCATCTTGTCCTGCAGAACGTCGAGCGGGCGCTGAACACCATCATAAATCGAGTCCAGCATTCCCGGTCCGAGGTCAACCGACAGCGGCTCACCCGTGTTCTCGACGGGCTCACCCGGGCCGACCCCCGATGTCTCCTCGTATACTTGAATCGTCGTGACGTTGCCTTCGATCTCGATTACCTCACCCATTAGCCCTTCCTCGCCGACGTACACCACGTCGTTCATCCGGGCATCGAGATCCACGGCGGTCACGACCGGGCCGCTGACGCTGTCGATCTCGCCGGTATCAGTGATTTCCGCTTGTGTTGCTTGACTCATGATTAATCCTCACCCATCAGATCGATTCCGATGGCTCGTTTGATCTGCTCGCGCAGTCCGCTTCCGGCGCCGCTCCCGCCGAGAGTCACCACGACTGGTTCGACGCTTTCCTCGACCTGCTCGCGCACGCCTCGCGAGAGGTGTTGCAGGTCGTCCTCGTGCATAACGACAATACCCACTTCAGCGTCTTCAAAGGTCCGCTCGACGGCATCGTCGAGATGATCGGGTTTCTCGTCTGACGGCACATCTTCAACCACCCGGACGCCGGCCAGCCGGAAACCAGTCGTGAACTCCGGGCTGCCAACGACAGCAATCTCTTGGCTCATGTGATGACGAGTTCCTCCTCGATTCCGTCGGCAGACAGACTCGCTTCCTTCCCGCGAGCGATTGCACGGATATTCTCGACTTCTCGCTCCTTGGCGAGCACGTACGATATCACCGGCGTTATCGACACGGGGTGGGTTGCTCCCAGTTCCTGACCGTACTCCAACAGTGCGGCATCGATAGCGTGTTCGAACGCAGTCAGGCTGTCGGCCTCCTCTAACTGTCTGAGTGCGTCCGACAGGTCCTCGCCGTACGCGCTGTCGCGGATATATTCTACGAGGGTGTCGATATCGGCTGCCAGCCGCGAGATGTCTCCGCGCGAGAATAGTGACCCGCCCTCGATAAAGTACTCGGCGGGATCGATATTTGCGCCCGACCGCGCCAACCGCAGGGCGTTCCGGGCGTTCCGGAAGTCAATCTCCGCGTGGAGGAACTCCTCGTACAATCGGGCGGGTTGAGAGCCACCTACGTTCTCCAGGAGGTTCTCGTAATACACCCGGTCGATTGCGTTCTCCAGCGGCACCAGGATATCGGTGTCTCGGAAGTCTTCCAGCGCCGCCCGCAGAGCGTTTCGGTAGATGATTCCTTCATCGTCCACCACATCTGCGATCGCCTCAATTGACTCCGCGCCGAGCAGCCGGTTGATCTGGCGGTCAGTGAATTCGCCAGCCCGGATTAGATCCGTCTCGACAGACTCCTGGGGCGCGTCCGTGTAGAC
>JAQCMZ010000447.1 GCA_028274825.1 Haloferacaceae archaeon | reverse complement strand
TGCCGGTCGTCTGTACGGATATCGGTGGGCCGCCCGAAGTCATTCAACACGATGAATTCCTCTGTGAACCCGCAAACCCGGATGCGCTCGCGGCGGCGATCTCCAGAGCGCGGGCTACGGGAAGTGATGTCGGCGCACAAAACCGAGGGTACATACTCGAAAACCACACGCCGGACGTGATCATCAACAAGATGGTCGATCTCTACCAGGGATTGTGTGGCCTATCAAAACGATGAGCGTCGGACGCTCCGGTAACTGGAGAGCAACGACAGGGTGTGTGGGAAACACAAGAATCAATTCAGTGGTCCGCTGACTGCGAACTAATGAATACGATCCTCGTGACCGTTGACGCTCTCCGTGCCGATCATCTGGCACAGTATGGCTACGAGCGGAACACGATGCCAGTACTTGACGGACTCATGAATCAGGGGACTCTATACGCAAACGCCTATTCGAACGCTCCCTATACCCGGATTTCAGTGCCCGCCATCCAGACATCTCGACGGCTTGGCTACGCGGAATTAACAGACATCCCGACGCTGGCCTCGGTATTGAGTCGTGAGGGGGTCGATACCTGTCTTATCGGGACGCAAGTCGGGATGAATTTGGTCGAGGGGGACTTCGGCTACGACGAGAACGTCAACCTCGGACGCGACGATTTTCAGGAGCGGGCTAACAGCGAGCGCCCGCTCAGCGAGCGGTTATTACTGCGCGTGAACGCCACTGCCGGGACGGTCAGCCGAGCGCTACGCCGGTTCGATCGGGTGCACGGTACGCTGCAGGGGATGTATCGTTCGATCGTCCCCGAATCTGAGTTCAACTACAAGGGCTACGTCGACGCCGCGAGGGTGACCGATGAGGTCATCAACTGGGTAGACGGGACGGACTCGGACGGGTTCTTCCTATGGGTGCATTACATGGAAGGTCACCGCCCATACGGGGTTCACGACGACGATCCGGCGTTCCTTGATGGCCCAGTTGATGAGGACAAGATCCGTGAATTAATGAAGACTGCGGGCACCGCACCGCAAGACGTGAGTCCCGAAGAGCGAGAACTCATCGTCGACCTCTATGACTCTGACCTTCGGTACTGCTCGCGCCACCTCCAGCGGTTGGTCGCGTTTCTGCAGACCAACGGCCTCTGGGAGGGTACGAATCTGCTCTTTGCGAGTGACCACGGCGAGGAGTTCGGCGAGCACGGCCGGTACTTCCACCGCAACTATCCGTACGACGAACTCATCCACGTCCCACTGATCACGAAGACTCCTGAGGCATCAGGCGACAGAGTCGCCGAACAGCGAGAGTTGCTCGACATCGCGCCGACAGTATGCGCTCTGCACGACATCGCTATTGACGACATCGGCTTCAAGCGAACGCCACTGTCGACACCCGGAGAGCGCGAGGTGATCGCGCTGGGATCGGGAACGGCCGATGAGGGGGAGCGGGCACTTGCTGCACGCTGGGATGGCTGGAAGTACATCCATTCAGATCGCGTCGAGATGCTCTTCGACCTCGAAGCGGACCCAGAAGAACAACACGACATCGCATCGGAGACTCCTGAAGTGATCGAGGAATTCAACGACAGCATTCCATCACGGCTGTTTGACCGCGACCCCGAACGGTTGTCCACACCGGAAGACGAAGTAGACAGAAAGCAACTCGAAGCGCTCGGCTACATGGAGACGAAGTCGGAGTGATGCGTTCAACCCGAAGCGCCACCGACAAGAGGATTGAAAATCGCTCAGACAGCACGACGCGAACTCGACACAGCAAAAGTGTCTTTTTATATGTTGGGAGGAGATAATTGAGTACGAGAGGCCCCTCAGCGTGTCAACGAAGGATAGAGCGCTCGGGACGATTGGCCCGCATACTGTCGCCGTTGCTCACTGGCACATCAATACCTGGGGCGGGGCCGAGTACCTCGCGACG
>JAQCMZ010000445.1 GCA_028274825.1 Haloferacaceae archaeon | reverse complement strand
GGCTCCACTCCGCCCGACAACTCCCGTCGCACCACGCCACAGACGTGGATTGTGAGAGGAGTCGCATTTCCAAATCGTCTCAGTCAGCAGTGGATGAAGCTCTGTAACCCGTCTGTGGGGTTGCTGACTGTCTCAACGGGACGAACCGTGGCTTGCTTACTCTTCCGACGGCCTTCACCCTCAGGGTCAAGCCCCGAGGCACTCGGCCTGCTCGTGTAGATCCTACAGGCGGAACAGGCCGGGTGTCTCAGGATCGTTCAGAAATTGATGATTTCCGTGATGCCGAGACTCGATGATTCTCGAACCATTTGACCCCGAGGCAGTTCACCACCGTCGGTTTCATATAGCGACATGCAGTTTACGATTTGCCGGGGTGCGTTTTCCACCGGGGGTCTGGCTACGGCAGGGGTCACCGAATTAGCCGTCTACAGGCGCTCAGCCCCCGTCCTCACGGAGCGATCAGAGGGAGCGAGTAGGGGGGTGGGGATACAGCGCCGTTATCATCTGGGTTGCACGGTCTGTTCCCGACCCACGGGCACACACCCAATGTTTCCACTGAACGCCGTATGGCCGGTCAAGACGGGCGTTCCGACCTGTCGGCTTCGACTCGCTCATCGTTCTGGACAGAACGACTCGCTCCGTGCGAAGTCGACGGACACGGGTAGCGTTCACACGCGACAAGAAGCGTGCGCTGTCTGACGGACCGTTTCCGTCGAGCAACGAGGAGGAGGAGTGGGACACTCCGAAGCACCGCCTGTGGAGACACCTGTCTCTGCAAAGCGCGTCGTGGAAGCAGGAAGCCCCGCCCTCAGCGAGTGCGTCAGCGCGAGCAGGGCGGGGTAGTTCACAGATGCGGTCAGGTCACACTGTGCGCGGTTTTGATAGTGGTGAGTTTGTCGTGTGATCTCGTGTAAACTACCCTCCCCTACTTCGCTCGGGGTCTACGAACCCACTCACTCGTTGAGGGTAGGGCTTTCGCGTGGACTCCCGTTCTATGCCTCAACCGAGGCAGGAGGGTTATACTCCCCACTCACGTTCACCGTCCCGCGATTCAAGCGCACGTCTACGGGTGCGCCTCCGTCGTCTGCGTTTTGCCGACGCCGGAGATACTGCAAGCCGATGTTCTTGGAAGCGTTGTAGTCAGCGTGGTTCTGGTAGCCACAATCCAGACATTCAAAGCTCTCACCGTAGCGGTTGTCGTCGTGGGTAAACCCACAGGTCGAACACCGCTTCGAGGTGGTCCGTGGGTCCACTTGGACGGCTTTGACGCCCTGCTCTCTGGCTTTGTATGCGACGTACTCGGAGAGACGACGGAACGCCCACAGATGGTGCCACGACGCCTGCGGCACGTTCTCACGAATGCCGCTCAGGTCCTCGAACACGATATGCGAACAGTCGTGTTCGGCGGCTTCGGCTACGATTTCAGTGGCGACACGGTGCAGGAATATCTCGAAGCGTCCGTCCTCTTTGCGCTCGACACCTGCTATCGCGTCGTGTGCCGCCCGTGTCCCGCACTGTTGGAGGTCGCCACGGCGTTTCTCGTACTCCCGCTTCCAGTGATTAAACTCGTCTGCCGACCAGAAGCGCCCGGTCGAAGCGACCGCGAGTTGGTTCACACCGAGGTCCACACCGAGGACTGTTCTGTGCCCGGTCGTGGTGTCGGTGTCGCCGTCTTCTTTGAGCATCGACGTATGGAGATACCAGTCGCCGTCACGCCGATGGAGTGTCGCCCGCCGAAACTCATAGTCCCCGTCGGTCACGTACTTTGTCGGCGGTGTGTCGGCGTTGTCGGGGAGGATGTAGTCACACTCGATTCGTCCGTCCGGTGTTGAGAGCGAAACGTGGTCACGGTGGAACGTGGCGCTTCACTTATCGTAGACGGCGGTATCCGCCGTGAACGTCGGACGGGACGTATTCTCACCGTTTTTGAGCCGTTCGACGCCGCTCTTGATGGCTTCGACGGCCTGATGAATCCCTTTTTGGACGAGATTGGCGGTCAACTCCGTGTCTTCGCGTAGCTGGTCGTACAGCGCATCTTCGGCCTTTGCTTTCGAGGTGACGTGGTAGCCGTCGTCTCCGTGCCAGCACCACTCGCTTGCGGTGTTGGAACAGTAGTTGAATTGCTCAATAGTCTCCCGCAGGTGTGCACCCGCTCCTTCGGGTGTATCGAACTTGATAACGGCGGTTCGACGGTACTCCACGATATTTTCACGTATCTGCTTGTAGTTAGTTACTGATTGGGAGTTAGCAGCCAACAGTCTGGTGGTTGGTCAATACCGGGTCGGCTTCCTCCCCACCCTACTCGCTTGTGCTTCCGCCGGGGCCGGAAGCCCGGCGCTCCTTGAGGGCGGGGCCTCCGCCTTGAATTGGGTGAAACCCGAGATCAACCACCTGACAGCGTGTGCAGAAACAGTCCGTTCTTCACAAATCGACAGATGCAAAGATCAGACATTCGCCCTCGGCAGAACAGAATCCACCTCGCAGGCGACACACGGTATCGGTGCCCTGACACGCCCAGCAGACAGTCACACGAGGCTATAGATATTCTGCTCGTAGACACGCCGAACCTGATCTCCCCAGTTGTGTGTGTAGGTGTCGATGATATCGTCGGCGACATCCCCACGGAGATACTTGACCACACCCCGGTCTCCGGTCCGGTCCCGCAGATGAGTGGTGAAGAAGTGCCGAAAGTAGTGTGGAGTGACGTTCTCGGTGGCACCACCACCAGTCTGATACCAGCCGAACTCTCGGGCGTGTCGTTCGATGATAGTTCGGACCCGTGGTGGGGTGAGTCGCTGTCCCCAGTCGGATTCGGTGTCGACGAATAGCGGGTCAGCCTCACAGAGAGTGTCCGGCCGGATGAGGAGCCACCGTTTGAGTGTTTGCCTGAGTTCAGCGTCGACAGGAACCACTGTATCGCGTTTTCGCTTGTTCGTCGCCCGCCGGGTTTCTCCCATATACTCCGTATCGACGGTGGGGTCCGCGGAGACGTACAGCGAATCTGGTCGCGTATCGAGCGCAGCCCGGCTCCCGATATCGAAGCTGTCGATGAGTTCTCCATCGCTGACTGTGATATCTCTGAGGTCAATATTGCAGAGTTCGCCAACCCGAATACCGGTTTTCAGGAGCGTGACGATCACCGCCTGTTCCAGTGGATGTCGGGCAGTGGCAACGAACTCACGCATCTGTGAGACAGTCATTTCCCGGCGAACCGGGTCACTCTCGATAGACTCGTCCATCTGCTCGGTGACGATCGCCATCGGATTATCGGTGAAGATACCGATCTGGGTCATGTACGCGTAAAATCGGTGGAGATAAGCTGCATAACTGGCGACCGTGCTCGAGGCGAGATCACCACGCAAGGTGTGGATAAACGCCATACACTCTCGGTGTGACGCTTCTGTGGGGGTGACCAGTTCCCCACGGGGATTCGCGTCAGGATCTTCGAGAAACCGCTCGAATCGCCGTAAGGCACGTTCGTACGCCTCCCGTGTTCGCCGGCTTTTCCCCTGATAGGTCAGGTCCTCCAGAAAGTATCCGACTGGCTCGTCGGGGTCTGCTTGTTGAGTCTCACTCATCAGCTAATACGTATCCTCCGTCTCGGCCACTGTATTTTACTTTGCCAGCGTCTTGCAATTCGTCGAGTCCAGCCTCTAGCTTATTCTCGAGTTCCTCCTCGAAATCCGCTTTCACCTCCTTGAGAAGGCCATCCCAGTCAAGTGGCCCCGCGGTGCGAAGGATATCCTCGAGACGGGCTTCGAGACCGTCTCCCCAGGGGTTCGAGCCCCCATCATCGGCCTCTAGCGGGTCGACGGAGAAGCCTCGCCGCCCGGCCTGCACCATGACCCTGACGAACTCGCTTTGAGACATGCCGAACTGCTCGGCCTGTTCAGCCCAGCGCTGTTTCTGGTAGGCTGGTACGTACGTGCGCACGCTGGTCCGCCGAGTTTCTTCGTCACTACTCATTGAGATGTCATTCAGAGGCACACCAGATGAATCTATCCCCACAGGATGGCATAAAGACACTTATCCGAATTTGTAACACCATATTCTGCCGATGAGAGACTGTTTATCCGATTTTGTATGCATACATATCTCGAGTGTATGATCACGCGCTGAGATAAGTATTTGAACACCCTCAGTCGCCTGTCTCACCTCCGAGATACCACAGTTTTGCTCGTTGTGAGAAGTTATGTTACTGATAGTTGACGAAGGTCGCTCATCGAACACGGCGAGCGTTCGGTGTGCTCTTAATGTGAATTTCTCAGAAGCACTGTGTGCTCGACAAAGACCTCCGTCCGTCATCAGTAGTAATAGCACGAATGACAGGATTTTATTCTCGCTGGTCGGTAACCTGTCTGACCCGGTCGGCACTGACTGGCTTTGTTGGGTCACCGTTCTGTTTGAGAGCTGACCCAATGATTGCTGCATCTGCGTGTTCGAATACCTCGGGGACAGTGTCCGAAGAGACGCCGCTCCCGACAATCAGTGGGACTTCCGGGTTGATGTCTCCAAGGATCGTCTCAACGCGGGTGAGCAGGTCACCGTCGACTGGGTCGCCGGTTCCTGCCCCCGAGACGATTACCCCATCAGCGAGACCTCTTGTGATAACGTTCGATATCTGCTCGTGGAGAGAAAACTCCGTCACCGGCACACTGTGTTTCACGTCTACGTCGGCCAGAATCGCCGTCTCAGTGCCAAGCTTATCACGGAGCCGTAAGGTTTCGTGAGCAGTCCCCTCAATAATACCTTGATCAGTGACTCTCGCACCCACGTGTACGTTGACACGGATGAATTCAATGCCGGTTGCGGCGGCGACTGAAATCGCCCCTTGAGCATCGTTTCGCAACACGTTCACACCCATAGGTAGCGACGTCGTGGACTGGAGTTCGGTAACAATTCGGGTCATCGCTGCAACGACGTGTTTCGGGACCGTGTCTGAATAAAACGGTGCATCTCCAAAATTCTCGATCATGAGCCCGTCTACACCGCCCCCCTTCAGTCGAGTCACATCCCGCTTGGCTGTATCGATGGTGTGTTCGATCGGGTTTCCACGTGGGGATCCTGGAAGCGGGTCAAGATGTACCATGCCAATTATCGCGTTTTCTCTACCCAACGTGTTTTCCACGTACATACCACACAGTCCAGTCTTTCACATGAAAGAATTCTGCGTAGATCCCAGACTCGTATTCACGGTCTCACTGATAGTAATGTTACTGACTCATACTCATACCCGCCGACTACTTGTTGCCTCATCGAGATTGTTTGCTACCACGGGCAGAACTCACGCCGTAGACCCAGAAAACCACACACGGAGTCTGCGCCAGCGGCTACCTGTGTTGAGATAATTTGTCGATATCATTACGCCTAGGCTTGCAGATTGAATTCGGAGAGTCACAACTTGAATTTCCATCACCCAGCAAGAATCACATTCATAACGTGACTCTCGCGGTGTATTTTCGCTCGTGAGTCTGTCAGGCGGACGATTCGGTGAACTGATAAAGTGTATGTCGCTATATCGAATCATAGAAGACAGAAGTTGAGACTGGCTCTCTCAATGCATATGATGTTTTTCATCTACAGCGGTTCGAGGCGAGTGCCTCGGGGTCTGACGGAAATCGAAGAAGAGTGATGACGAGAATCGTCGATTCTCGACGGATGCCCCCGAGGTGAAGCCGACCAGTAGGTTCAGTAAACAATAATTCGGAGTCACGGTGCAGTCAGAGAAACTCCACAGACAGATGACAGATCTTCATCTACCGCTGGCTGAGACACTGTGGAAACGTGGCCCCTCTCACAATCGCTCTTGGGCGTGCGACGGGGGTTTCAACTCGTGGTGGAGCGACCGACTCCCACGGACACACTCAGTGTGTTCGGGTGTTACTTTCAGCCGACTCCTTCCCGAGAAGGTCGGGAGGACTGACAGTCGCCTGCGGGTGGTGTGCAGACCCCAAACGGTGAAGCCTCGGGGCTTGACCCCGAGGGACTTCACACG
>JAQCMZ010000443.1 GCA_028274825.1 Haloferacaceae archaeon | reverse complement strand
AAGGGAATGACGGTTCTTGACGCGCTGATTTTCTCACGCGACGAATACGACTCGTCACTCACCTTCCGGCATTCCTGTCGGCAGGCGATTTGTGGGTCTGACGCGATGTTCGTCAACGGGAAACAGCGGCTCTGCTGTAAAACACAGTTAGGCGATCTCGAGGAGCCTGTCCGCGTGGAACCGCTCCCACACGCAGAGGTGGTGAAAGACCTGATCGTAGACATGCAGCATTTCTACGATCAGATGGAAGCTGTCGAGCCGTACTTCCAGACGGAAGAATTCCCTGACGAGGAACTCGCAGAACAGCGACAGACCCGAGCGAACCGCGAGGAAATCAAGATGTCTACCCGATGTATCTGGTGTGGCGCCTGTATGTCATCCTGCAACATCGCCGCTGGCGACAACGAATACCTGGGGCCAGCTGCAATCAATAAAGCCTACAGATTCGCGATGGACGAACGTGAGGGCTCAGACATGAAACAGCGGCGTCTCGAGATAATCGAGCAGGAGAACGGTGTGTGGCGGTGTCAGACACAGTTCTCGTGCACTGAGGTTTGTCCCAAAGATATCCCATTAACTGAACACATCCAGGAACTGAAGCGAGAGGCAGTGAAGAGTAATCTTAAGTTCTGGTAATCAGTACAGTCCACTCTCACCTCACACCACACACGACTCACAACAGCTACACACCATCCACACAAATGAAAGAACACGATGTCATTGTAATCGGAGCGGGAGGTGCCGGCCTTCGTGCAGCTATCGCTGCCCAAGAGGCGGGCGCTGATACGGCGATTGTGTCGAAACTACACCCGGTTCGGTCCCACACTGGGGCTGCCGAAGGTGGAATCAACGCCGCGCTCCGAGACGCAGACGACTGGGAGGATCACGCGTACGACACGATGAAAGGCTCCGATTATCTCGGCGACGCGCCGGCAATCGAGACCCTTTGCAAGGAGAGCCCGGAAGAGGTTATCCAACTCGAACACTGGGGGATGGCGTTTTCACGTGACGACGACGGTCAGGTCTCTCAGCGACCGTTCGGTGGGTTGTCGTTCCCCCGGACGACGTACGCGGGCGCCGAGACCGGTCACCAACTGCTCCACACGATGTACGAGCAGGCAGTCAAACGTGGGATTCAGGTGTACGACGAGTGGTACGTCAACCGACTCGCCGTCTCTGATGAACCAGACCCGGCTGACCGCACCTGTCACGGTGCCGTTGCCTACGATATCAAATCTGGCGAGGTCGAGGGGTTCAAAGCTCGTGACGGCGTTATCCTCGCGACTGGTGGGCTCGGACAAGCGTTCGACCACACCACTAATGCAGTAGCAAACACCGGCGACGGAGTCGCGATGGCGTACCGTGCCGGCGTCCCTATTGAGGACATGGAGTTCATTCAGTTCCATCCGACTACCCTCCCGTCGACGGGAGTGCTAATCTCGGAGGGGGTCCGCGGGGAAGGTGGGATTTTGTACAATGACGAGGGCGAGCGATTCCTGTACGAGCACGGTTACGCCAACAATGACGGCGAACTCGCCTCCCGAGATGTCGTCTCGCGGGCCGAACTCACGGAAGTACAGGAAGGCCGCGGAATCGAAGACGAGTATGTTAATCTTGATATGCGCCATCTCGGTGACGAGCGCATTCTGGACAGGCTGGAGAACATCCTCCACCTGGCAGAAGACTTCGAGGGTGTCGACGGGCTTGAGGAGCCAATGCCAGTCAAACCCGGTCAACACTACGCTATGGGGGGAATCGAGACGAATGAGTTCGGTGAAACCTGTGTGAACGGACTGTACGCGGCCGGCGAGTGTGCCTGTGCCTCCGTGCACGGAGCCAACCGGTTGGGCGGGAACGCCCTGCCCGAGTTGATCGTGTTCGGCAAGATGGCTGGCCGTCACGCCGCTGGTGAGGACTTCGGTGAGGCACAGATCGACACGGGCCGCCGAGGGGAGTGGGAACCCGGCGAAGTGAGCCCACCTGTCTCACCGGGTGCTATCGACAGCCCTGACGATCCCGCACTGGCAGATGGTGGGGCAGTCGCCGCAGGGAAAGATATCCTCCGCGGCGCCGTCAAAGAGGAACGCCAGCGGGTCAAACACCTGTTAGAAACCGATAGTGCCGTCGGCCACGCAGAGATTCGTGACAGTGTCCAGCAGACGATGACCGAGTTCGTCAACGTCTTTCGCGAGGAGGATGGCCTGCACTCTGCACTCGAAGAGATCCGCGCTGCCAGAGAACGCTACTCCAACGTCACCGTCTCTGACCCGTCTCGCACGTTCAACACGGATCTCATCCACACAATCGAAACGCGGAATCTCCTCGATATTGCCGAGGCAATCACCCTCAGTGGCTTAGCACGTGACGAATTCCGTGGGGCACACTGGCGGGCCAAACATCAGGAACGAAAAGACAACGAGTGGCTCAAGCACACTCTCTTGTCGTGGGACGACGGTCAACCAACACTGTGGTTCCGTCCGACAGTGCTCGAAGGCGAAAATCGCAGCTACGAACCGAAGTCGCGATCCTACTAGCCCCATCCGTTAAACTCCTGCCTCTAGCAGGTGAACTTCTCCACGCTACTCGCGCAGGGCTGTTGCCGCTCACTTACTGATGGGTTGACTGTCTTCGCTATTGTGAAGACAGGAGGTTCGGTACTGCCTTTGACACCGTACGACAGGTCCAGTCTCGTGGAAGTCGTGAGATAGCGCTGAACGGGTCTACTGTATCCACAATCTACTGTCGATGAGACAGTCTCAGAGGCGCTGCGTGGGGTCGCTGTTGCTCGAATCACTGTGAGTTCGCGGCTGCCTCCGCGTCCCCGCCATCACTTTGTCTCTGATCGGTGTTACCGTTCGATTCCTTCGGTACCCGGAGCCGGGAATTCAGCTTGAGAGTGCTCGGTTCGTGCTGATTACGACAATCGTCGTACCGTGCTATTATGATTGTCGAAGTTATACGTACTGGTGATGATGACACTTGATATGAAGAACGCGGATACCACAGGGACAGTCCCGAAAGAACTCCGCTCACCGCGAGGCAAACTCGTGTATCTGTATCTGGAATCTGCAGGCGATGCGACGGTCTCGGAGATGAGTGAGGCACTGCGGATGAGAAAACTAGCGCTGTACAGTGTATTGCGGACGCTTCGTGAGGACGACCTCGTCACAGAGTCTGATGGCCAGTACGCGCCGACCGACTCTGACACTGTCGTCTCTCGAGTGTGATTATCTGAATTCTGCTCGGCTATTGAGCGTCGATTAAGATTATTGATACTGTCGGTCAAATGCTCACGAGCCACGGGTTCCCCGCTAGCGTCTAGAAAGGTGGAGTTCGGCCACAGCATCCATCTAGTATTCACCCACGTTTGTCCGAGAGTAGAGTTGACATCCTCCCCGCGCGTCGGCGAGGATTTCCACGGCACTGGGCCGCTGATGTAGGATAGTGTGGGTTGTCGCCTTCCGACGTGAAACGCGACTGGCTGTGCCACGCAGCCGGGACTCTTCTCTTCTCCTCGGCACGAGGACTCGGAGTTACGGTCGCTGACTCCGCCCTGAGCTCTAGCACAGAACGGGTGTTTTTGCCTGCAATCAGACCACCCCAATAGTGGCCGATTACACGGGCAGACCGCCTCGGTTATTATTTCATAGTTTTTCAATTGATCTAACTCTGTCGTATGCGACTGAATTCTCACGAGAGTCGGATTCATCCCCGCCGACGGGCGGGGCTTTCTCCTCGATTCTCCGTAGTCTGAATTAGCGTCTTCAGCAATCTATCAGAGTCACTTGAGCGTCAGTTCGCGGAGCGGCTATCGATGAAAGTTGCGTGATAGTGTGAGGCGAGTGCTGACGACTGCAGGCGCACAATGTGCAATCTGATTCGGGTGCAAGGTACAAAAAAGCAGACTGCGGGAGATCAGTCAACTGCGACGTTATCCGAAAAGTTCACCCAGACCTTCGCCGGACGCGTCGTCGTCGTCATCGTCGTCTTCTTCGGTTTCGGCTTCCTCTTCGACTTCCTCCTCGGCTGCTTCTTCTTCTTGTTCGTTGACCTCTTCAGTAGCCGCCGCGGCTCCGCCACCACCTGCAGCAGGCGCAGCAGCGGCCGTCTCAATGGCCTCTTCGATATCGACATCCTCCAGCGCAGCCACGAGGGCTTTGACTCGGGAATCTTCGACATCGACACCCGCGGACTCAAGTACGGCGGTGATACTGTCTTCGTCGAGCTCTTCGTCAGCTTCGTTCAGGATAAGTGCAGCGTATACGTATTCCATTGGTAGTAACCTCTTAACCGAACATCTCTCCGAGTCCTTCCGCACCGTCTCCGTCGTCGTTATCGTTATTGTTGTCGCCATCAGATCCGACATCGACGTCGGGTTCGACGTCCTCGGAGTGATCGTCGTCGTCAGTTTGTTCGTCTGCAGCCGCAGCACCCGCCGCACTCGCGGGGGCGTCAACGTCTTGTAGCTCCTCAGGGAGCGCGTCTTCGTCGTCGATTTCGGCCGCCAGTGCTTGTACTTGTGCGTCGGCTCTGCCGATCAGTTCCGGAACAACATCGGGACTCTCGATCTCGGCGAATAGCCCCACCGATTTGGCCTCGCCGGCCGCCTTGGCGATGAGAGTGTCGACCGTCTGAGCCGTCGGATACCCTGCATTGACCGAGAGATTCTGTGCAGCGGCGGTAGCCGACTCGATGTCGGCGCGATACTCTGCAATGTCGAGTTCGAGTTCGTCGGGTCCGAACACGACACCGTCCGCGTACACCCCACGTAGGTCCAGGCCGACTTCCTTCGGCTCAATCCCGAGTTCCGACAGAACGTTCGAGAGTTCAGCGGAGACGACACCGCCTTCCTCGAGGACAGTCGATTGTTTGGTCACCGTAATCGAACCGTCTTGGATCCGCGCGGATGCACCGACCTGCTGAAGTTCGCCCACAAACGGGCCCGGGTCTACACCCGTGTCACCCTCTGGAATGGTGATATCTGTTGGGGTGACCTCATCGGCGCCAATCGGGGCGGGTGTTTTCGATTCTTCGAGTTGCTGGAAGAGCCCGAACGGGTTGTCATTGCTGGCGATCAAGCCGATTTGCCCGTTGACGAACTCGGTCAGCTCGCCCAACCCCTCACCGACTTCTTCGAGCGCCCTGACAGTGAGTGTGTTTCGGGACATCCGAAGCTCTGCCTGTCCATACAGTTCCCGGCGCATGGCCTGGAGCTGTCTGCTGGGGATCCCCTCCACACCAACGATCCCGACCGCATCGTAAGTCTCCAGAAACTCGACGATATCTGCAACCTCTTCGCGTTTCCACTCGGGAATCGTCTCGGTTCGGCGAGCCTCAGAGCTCACGCTGGCACCTCCACGGATGGGCCCATGGTGGTCTTCACGAACACGTCATCGATATTGAGCGGCCCCTTCTCGAGATCGGCTTCGAGCCGCCGAATAATCACGTCGATATTGCTGGATATGTTTTCAGTATCCATGTCCTCGGCACCGACGCGAGTGTGGAATGTCCGCCGGTCGCCCGAGCGGAGTTGGACAGTGTTTTTCATCGTCTCGATTGTCTCGACGACATCTTCGTCGAGTTGCAGTGGGGTCGGCATCTTTCCACGTGGCCCGAGGATAGTCCCCAGATACCGGCCGATATCCTGCATGAGCGCGGCTTCGGCGATGAAAAAGTCGGTCTGATCGGCCAAGTTTTTGGCCTCGTCATCGTCGTCGCCCAGCTCTTCGAGATCCTCGGCGCTCAGCACCTCATCTGCGACATTGGCTGCGCGGACGGCGGTTTCGCCTTCAGCAAAGACGATAATCGTAGTTTCTTGGCCCGTCCCTCCCGGGAGAACGACGGACTCATCGACACGGTTCGACGGATCGTCTAAGTCTAAATCGCGCAGGTTGACCGCGAGGTCCACTGTTTCCCGGAAATTCCGTTCGGGGGCCTCATCGATTGCGCGAGAGACTGCGTCTTCTATAGAGTCTGCCATTGTTCACCTTCGTAGTACGCTTGCGCTGCTACGGGTCAGTGAAACAGGCGAAGCCTGTCTCATTCAGAATAAGGCGTAAGCGATGTTTAAACCCGTCGAAGCAGCCTGAGAGAGGGATTATACCGTCTTATCGTGCCGAGAGCGTGTCCCTCACCATTGCGTGAGTAGTGCTAATTAGAGTGTGACACAGCACGAGCCACCCGACACCGGTATGTCAATACCCGTCGGCGAAGAGGAGAGTGTTACTGAGTCAGGACACCAGTATCCGTTCCGGCAACAGAGCGACTCCGAAGGTGTAGCCGTGAGCGGATCCTAATCGGAGTAAACCCCTGAAACAGTACCGCCGGGGGCTCTGTGCACTGCAGTCTCAGGCCTCTAAGGCGTCGTCGTAATCACCGGCGTCGACCCGCTCGTTGAACGTCCGTGCATTCTCTCCTTCGACCGTCACACCCAGCGAGACGCAGGTTCCGCCAATCTCTTTGGCCGCGTTGCGCACGTCATACGAGAGAAGGTCTGACATTTTCTGCTCGGCAATCGTCTTCACCTGTTCGACCGACAGATCGGCGACGAAGTCGTCGGCGGGTTCGCCGGATCCAGTGTCGAAGCCGGCTTCGTCTTTGATGAGTTCCGTGGTTGGTGGAACACCCACCTCGATGTCGAACGAACCTCCGTCTTCGTACTCGACGGTAACGGGAACCTCCATCCCGTCGAACGCCGCTGTTTCATCGTTAATCGAGGAAACCACGTCCTGAACGTCCACGGGCGTTGGCCCGAGTTCTGGGCCAAGCGGCGGGCCAGGATCAGCTTCCCCGCCAGGAATGAGTACTTCGATAGTTCCAGCCATACACGAAACAACCCGCCGGCGGTTTTTAACGGTTGTTTTTCGGCCCTAGCCACGCTGACCAGTATCGTTGACATCCTCCTCCGCGGTCACGCGGCCGAATCCCACGCCACCGCTGAATTGGGAGTGTCAGGTGTCCAGACTGCCACGCGAGCACACCGTTGGAATCGGTGTGGAACCGGGCGACGGGCAGTCTCTTGGGAGTGGCCACCCTGGGACTCCTCTCGTCTGACTCGGATTCCCCGTGTTGTGTTGGCCACGGGGAGTCCGGCAGACTGCGACAGACTCAGAGTGACTTCCTCTGCAACTGTTCGCCCTCGGTGCTTGGTGTGTGATTCCCACATCGGGCCACACCCTGCCCTGTTGAGCCTGTCATACAATAGTTCTCGATGGGTATCATTTCGCAGTCTAGAGATTGAACAGAACTGTTGAATGGCGAAACTACGGTCTTAGGAGCGAATTTAGGGCTGTATAATCGTCAGGTAGAGGGCGTGAGACGTATTCTATGACACGCTGCTGTTTCCAGTGTGGGCGGACACTCGAACCGCTGTTGGGCGCTCGGCTACAGTGGGGTCGTCCCCAGTGCGCCGACACTCACAGAGACGACAGTGTGGAGCAAAACCAGTCCGCAATTAGCGCTGTGACGGCGCGTATCCACGCCGTGAACGGCGTGGGAGTGCGCCTGTTCAGCCTATAAGTCGCCAGGTAATAACGTTAATTTATGATTGGTGGCTCATATACGCCGTCAGAATCACTTCTCGGGAAGATTGGGTACCTCTCTGGGGAATCTGGTGGAACGAGAGCGGACAAGATATTTTGTGTAATACCAGTGAACGGCAGGATCGCCACTCTCCGGTGAGAAAACGACTTATTCCACTGGTCACTGTGTTAGTATTGATGGCTCTCGTCTGGCTGTTCAAAAACAGGGACTCACTCGAGGCTGCCGAAGAGTTAGACGAATTAGCCTGAGTCTCGGGGAGGGTGTGTCGCTATCGAGTGAGACAAAAGCCAATGTGGCGTCGGGCTGGTGGCCGGCATAAGGGATTTGTCGCGTGCTCCCCGAGGAGTTAGTATGGATATCGTTCGAAGTGTCCGGGCCGTCACTGAAGCGTCCGGGACGGGGATGATCGACTGGCAGAAGACTGCAGAGTCGGCGAAAGCCGCCACTGATCCCGGTGATCTTCAGCTCACGACCGAAGAGCAGCAAGGCTACGCAGAGGATGTTCGCGACGCTCAAACCCGACTTCAAGAGGTGGCTGGTCTTGAGTTTGATGTTCCGGCGACTGTTGAAGTACAGAACCGCCATCACTGGATTGATGCCAACCTGCGGACGTTCCGAGAGGTGATGGGGACCGTAGAGCGACAAGTGCAACCCGAGTTTTCGGGCGTTTCACGCATCGCCAACACAGGTTCAATGGCATTTTCGCTCGGATTTCTCGCCAGAAATGTGCTCGGTCAGTACGACCCGCTGTTAATGGCCGACTCCCCGGATGAAGATCACGGACTCTATTTCGTCCACTCGAACATCAAGCGCACGGCGGCGGAACTGGATGTCCCGTTCGAACGCTTCCGGCGGTGGATCGCCTTTCACGAAGTTTCACACGCCGCCGAGTTTGGTGCGGCACCGTGGCTCCGGGGGTATCTCGAATCCAGAATGGATGAAGGGGTGGCCGCGCTGAGTGAGGGTGCTCTCGACAGAGAGTCGTTCCAGGAACTCAACGGTGCGATGACTGCCGTTGAGGGGTACGCCGAACTGTTGATGGACCGCGCGTTCGATCAAGAATACGCCGATCTTCGACGGAAGCTTGACGACCGGCGCGGTGGTGGAAGTCCGATCTCGAAATTGGTGCGTCGCGTTCTCGGGCTAGGAGTCAAGCAGCAACAGTACGAACAGGGTTCGTCTTTCTTCGAGACCGTGGCTGATCGGCGTGGAATTAAGTCAGCCGGCACTGTCTGGGCAGATCCGGCGAATCTTCCGACCGGCGACGAACTTGATGACCCGGACACGTGGATCCAGCGAATTAACCCCTAAGTTGAGTTGGGTCGTAGCCCTACAATTAATCCCGTGAGGCTTGTCAAGAGTATTCGACCCGATCCGACCAGACCAGATCGAACTTGCTTCAATCGAATCTGATCGAATCTGACCCGATCACACCAAATCAGAACCAGGAGTCTCTCAAATCCAATAGGTGCTGAGCCAGTGACAGCCGATTTCAGACAGCCCTCCACAGATCACCGTCAATCATAAACAGCCTAAATACACACACAGCAGCATCTGGTTCGTCCCGTCGTGGGAATACCTTTCACGAATCGACCGGTCAAATGCCGCTAATCACTGCTTTCACTGCTCAAGACTGGCACGGTTCACCGCTTGAACACGGAGGCTCAGCTGATACGGCTTCGTTCTCTGTGCTGTGTCGGACCCGGAAGACATTGAATAGCAAGGTTCAGGCACGCTCACGGAGCTGGTCGAGAATATCGATCACATATCGAAGTAACGCGAGGCTCAGCACTCCTCCGACACCGAGTGCTCCTACAAACTGGAGTAGTGTGGGATCTGCACTGAGTGTAATGAGTCCGGCGGAGCTGGTGATCAGCACGACGAACCCAATCTTGAGCCGTCGGTTCGCGGTGTCTCGGTCTCGCTGCCGGATTGGCCCTACCATCAGCTGTCCTCGGCGAAACCTTGGGCATCTGCCGGGGTCTCGTCGCTATCCACTGTCCGAGCGATTCCATTTCTCCCAACCGGACGGGAAACGTGCATCTCCACGAACTGCCAATCGCCGTCTTGACGCGCCATCGCTCCGGTCCAGCGCGTCTCGGCATCATTCCGCTTACCAGTCTCCGTGTCTGTCCACGCCATCCGAACAACGTCGCCAAACCACGCGTATTCTCCTCGTTCGGTCACAGCCAACTCGCGGCTATCCACTACCCAGCTGTCGGTTGTCCGGGTCTGTTCGCGAAGCCCTTCGGAAACGTCGGTGTACCCGGCGAGTCGCTCGCCGATCCCACATTTGATGATGTCGGGAGACTCAGCGAAAAACGTCTCCAGCGGTTCCCCCCGTCTGAGGGCTTCATAATACTCCTGAATCCGTGCGGCTGGCTCCATACTCACCACCTTGGCCCCGATTGGTTTCAACTGCCCGACTCTCCCTTTGCAGTGTCCGGTCTTCTTGTTTCTCCGACGGCAGACAGCTGTGCTCCGGGATCATCGCTCAGCGGCAGACGGATTCGGTCTGTCGAATCGAGTCCCGCACACCCAAGACTCGGTTACTCGCTTTCCGAGATGCGATAGGCCCCGAAAGTGGAACCATCGACATCAGCTACCAACGGCTGAAGCCGTGGGCTTCCCGTTATTATTCTGTGAGTGCGTACTGTCCCCCCACAGACACCTCCCGAAAGACCGCTCACCGTCTCTCACCGAATCAATAACCTCCGGAGCCGCCTCCCGTGGTATTTCAGGTGTCGTCTTCAGACGGGTCTAATTCCATAATCTGGCCGTCGTCGGTTTCTAATTCAACCTGCAGTTCCTCCAACAACTCGTCCGCCTCTTCACGAAGCTGCTTTGCCTCTGGTAGGCCAATCTCTCCGTCTTCTAGTGTCTCCGCAATTGCTCGTAATCGGTCGATCCGCTGTTGAATCTGCGCCGACGTGTCTGTCATTATGCATGCATCAGCGAGACGCGTACAAAACACCCGTGGGAGTCTGACCGACTTCAACTGGCCACTGTCGACTACTGTCTCGAAATCATCGTGTGTCAGCTCCTCACGAGTGACTTCGTGGCTGTGCAAGTGGCCGTCGCAAGACCCCGGTCCCGTGCGATGAGTGTCACCGCCGGGGGACCCGGCTGAGACGAGTGCCCCCCCTCACTCGGGGTACGGCGAACAGTCCCCCTGCCGGTCCGACACAGATGGCCTGACCGGATATTCACACACACTATTCTTCAGGTGATACCTCGTGCGTTCCTCCCATGGAACCCTGGCTTCCGCGCCGGGTCCGCTGTGAGAACACGAGGTCGCAAAACACAATCAGACAACCGCAATACCGAGTACGACGGCCACGAAGATCAACACCACCGCTACGACTGCAATGCGGAGACGGTGTACCTCTGCTGTGCGGATCTCGGCTTGTCGATGTACACTGGCGATATTTATCCGGCGATCCAATCGAGTGAGCGCTGTGTTGACCCGCGACTGATAGGCTGTGTCGATTCTCGCCTCCAGGTCCGCGAGTTGTTCTCGCTGTGTCTTTGCCATCCTCACGCTGGTTTCGTGAGTTTGTGTGACTCCATCGAACGCTCTCTCGATCCGCTGTTGGGTGTCGTGTAATCGCCTCTCAACGAGTGCTGCATACGCGGCGGTAATCCGCTGCTCGACTTCTGACACTCGCTCACGAACGGATTCCCGCTGTGACTGTCGATGCTGGATAGTGGTTACCGCGGTACCGATTCGACGGTCTAGTGCTTTTAATTCCGTTTCGAGCAGGGCTGTGTACGTCTCCTCCACTCGCCGCTCGAGCGTCCTGAGGTCCTCCAGCGTCCGTGTCGCGGGTGTCGTCGCAACGACACCCGCCTCTGTGGGCGTCATCGCCCGCACATCAGCGACTCTCTCGACGAGTGTGTCATCATCTTCGTGCCCGACAGCGACTATCACCGGCGTCGAACAGTCGGCGACACAGCGAACGAGCGGCTCTGCGTTGAAACACCACAGATCCGTATCCGCGCCGCCGCCCCGTGTGAGGACAATCGTTTCCGTGTCTGGGTCTGCATCTAC
The DNA here is from genome assembly GCA_028274825.1 of Haloferacaceae archaeon. Classification (GTDB taxonomy): domain Archaea; phylum Halobacteriota; class Halobacteria; order Halobacteriales; family Haloferacaceae; genus J07HR59. The sequence goes on along the minus strand of JAQCMZ010000443.1, from coordinate 4,513 downwards.
TCGGGTCAACCCAGCGACCATCGACGGAACTGCTCGATCGCCTTGCACCGTTGCCCCAGCCAGTTTCACGTCGGCCCGAGGCGACCGGTCACTGATTGCCGTACACACGTCTTCTCGAGCAGACCCGGTGGGAGAAGTGACAACACCAACACACTGAGGATACTCAGGGAGCGTCTGTTTGTGTTCATCAGCAAATATCCCCTCGGCTGTGAGCCGCTCCCGCACCGCAGCCAGCTCCTCTCGCCGGTCACTCTCCCCGACCGGCCAGAAGTCAGACACGAGCAACTGGCAGTCACCACGGTCTGGATAGAAATCGACAGTCGCCTCCACGACAACTTCCGTGCCAGACTGCAGTTCGTACTCGATGCTCGACAGCGTGTCGGCCCACACAACACACGAGATCACAGGATCAGACGCCACATCTTGGAGATCGAAAAACGTGCCAAACGGGTACTCACTCGTCTCTACCGTCTCACCGACGACGTACTCTGGGAACTGCCCTGCTGACTCCCGGAGCACACGTTCGACGGCCCCGTTGAGTTCACCAACTGTGACTGCACCTGCCGGTATCTCGGTGGCACCGAGCACATGATCCGGGTTATTCATTGATACCTACTAGCCAATCGTGTTGCCCCAGTAAAACAATGTCTAACCTCACTATTTTTAGCATTGACGCCGGGATAGCTCGACAGGTGGACGCGGTCGGCGTCAACCCCGGTGACGAGTCGACGGAGTTGCTCAGATCCCTCAGTCTGGGGATGAGTTCACTCCCCCGGTCTTGCAAACTGTGACCGGAGATTTTCGACCGACTCTTGACGGACCCGAGCCCGATGTGGGCCAGTCTTGTGATACCGGAATCCCTCAGGGCCTCCGTGCCCGTGAATGGCGGCGGCTGCAGATCGGAGCACGCACACAGGGACGACCTGATCAGCCGTGGACGCTGAACGGAGAGTCTCGTTATTGTGAACGCGGGGGTCCCGACGGAACCAGACGACACCTGTCTCCATACGGCATCAACGTGCCGTGTCGTGTTGAATCGCTGGGTTGTTCTATGGGTGGACAACACAGTCTCCTGGTATCCTACTCGAGGGGTGTCAAGCTAATCTGGCTGTCGGGAGAACAGGAATCAAGAGAAGCGATTCGAGAGTCGTATTCACGGCTACTCTCGGGCAGTCAGCAGGCGGGGCATAACTCCACCTGGAGCCGACAGCAGGTCACCGACGGCTTACTCTCAGGCGAGCCAGTCGTCGGGTTTTGTGTCGTAATCGACGCCGTCGGCCTCGATCCGCGATTTGAGTTCGTCTGTTAGTGGATGCTCCTCGAAATTATCGCCGTCGTACCGGATCCGGATCCCGACCTCAGTCCCCTCGGGTTCGCGGTCGCGGCGGCGGGCGATCTCCATCTCGTGGTCCGGGTACTCGGTTCGGATTGTCATCAGATTGACCGGTCGGCCCCACAGTTCGAACACTCGTTCGAGTGTGGCTCTCGCCTGAGCCATGTCCAGGGCCACTCCGTTGTACTGATGGCCTAACAGCAGTTCACCACGGTTATTGAAGTTGCCGTCGTACACGGCCATCGTCGGCTTTCCGAAGTTGGTGAACTGCAACAGCAGTTTTTTCCGGACATCTTCGGCATCGACACTGGCGACCCGGTACTCGTCACCGCCGTGTGCGTACTCGTAGGTGAAATACCCACCCTCGATCACGAACTCGTCGGTGAGGAACTCATCGATAAAGGTGACATCGTTATGACTCTCACGGACCTCGTATATCCGATCCCAGCCGGCAGTGTAATCGATGCCTTCCAGTGCGTCCGCAACGCTGTCGTAGCGGTCCGTGTCGAACATGTACCGAGCTTGTCGTTGCAGGGCAGTCCCGGCGACTCGTTCAACTGCTCCCCGGTGCTGTGGGCGAGTCAACACGTAATGCCGCTCTGCCAGCCCCTCGTAGGTCAGCATCTTCCACGGATACCGTTCGATATCGATTTCTCCTGCCTGTGCCAGGCGGACGTTCTCTGCGTCGACACGCGGGTCGTCTGCTTCTGCGAGTTCGGCCAGCTGATCAAGACACGCTGGACTCGCCCCGCCAATCTCCGGATCTGGGGCGATCAACTCTCTCACTTTGTCGAAGTCGATTGTATCGTGGAAGTTCGTCGGCGTGACCCCTTCCACCCGCAGAAGCCGTTCGGTGATATCCCGCCGTGCAGCCCGCACTTCGACGTGCTGCCACAGTTCCATCCCCAGTTTGTAGGGGTTCAATCCGGGTGACCCAAGGACACTGGCCATGTGGTCAGCGTACGTGACCACCTCGTCGGGGTCAGCGAATCCTTCATCAGACATCATCAGCGACTCCCAGAAGGCAGCCCAGCCTTCGTTCATCACTTTCGTCATCTTCTGTGCTGCGAAATAATACGACTCATCGCGGAGCATCTCGATGATGTGACTCTCCCACGGCTCGCGGTCGACGGCTTTCTGCTCTTCAGAGTCGTATCGCTGGCCGTTATCGAGCAGGTAGTTCATCACGTCATCGATCGGGTCTTCGAGATCGATCTCTGACTCCTGTGCTTCGAGCCACGACTCGTCAAACACCTGATCGCGAACCTCGTCGGTCAGGTTTAGATTGTCCAGCCGATCCTCGATATCAGCGAGATCGGTGTTCTCCTCGCCGTTACTATCGGCTTTCCCTAGCGGGCGGTGCTGATCGATTGTATCGTCCAGACACAATACCGCGTCGATAACGCGCTCGACGTCGGCCCGGTCGATTTCGGGATCGTCAATATACCCCTGGATTGCCTCTGCGTGCCGCTCTAACCGAGCAGTTGCTTCTGGTCCCGCTTCACCCCGGTCTGCGTACAGCCCGTACCAGCGGTTGTTCGCGAAAAAGTCGCCGTGGGCTTCCACGTGAGTGATGACAGCCTTCTGGTCGGCTGTCGTATTCGACTCTTGAAGGAACGCGTGGCTCGGGTCGTCGTTGTTGACAATCTCAAACGCCTTTCCGAGCCCGTGTTGGTCTTTTTTCTGCTGTTGGTCGTACTTCATCCCCCATCGCCAGTGCGGGTACCGCCGCTGGAACCCGTCGTACGCGATGAGTCGGTTCATCTCGTCGTGGTCGACGATCCAGTATCGAACCGAGTATGGTTTCAGCCCGAGCCGTTTCGCCAGATTGCGGGCCTCTGACACCGGTTCTTCGAGACCTGCCGCTTCGCGTTTCGCTTCGGTGCGTTCATCGATCATGAGTGTATCTCCGAGGTGATTGCGTGTTGTCTGCTCGATGCATTCCGCGCCACTGGTGGTGATTGTATCCGGGCCAGTGTATGGGTTTCGTCAGTCGACGCCAGCCTGTCTCGCGTTACACACTCACTCCACCCGTTTCGACCGGGGTGTCGGGCAGATGCGTCATGTAATCGCGAGTGTCGCAACGGTGGCGTCATCAGGTTTAGCTCCCCTCCGTCGAGAGAATCTCGTAGATCGCGTCGGTGACATCTTCGGGGCCTGACACTCTCGCGACGGCAACGCCGTCGTCACCGGCGAAGGCATCTTCAACTTCGTCTGCGTGTGTCGCGTTCACTGCAGATCCACCCGGCTGTGTCTCCACGTACGCGTGGAGATTCGCGTCGATTTTCCGCATACTCGGAATCACTCGTTCACGCGTATCGTCTGCGGAGTTTTCCGAGTCACCCGCGGCAAAGACGTAGCGATTCCACTCGCTGAACGGAAACTCTTCAAGTAGTTCTGCGGCCAACTCGTAGGACGCGGAGATACGGGTTCCGCCACCCGACCGGATTCCGAAAAACTCCCCCCGGTCGACTTCCCACGCCTCTGCGTCGTGGGCGATATACCGGAACGATGCATTATCGTATTTCCCGGTGAGATACCAGTCCATCGGGGTGAATACTCGTTCGACCAGTTCGCGCTTGGTCTCGCGCATCGACCCCGAGACATCGCGGATATTCACCACGACCACGTTCTTTTCTTTCTGCTCGATTACCTCTGGGTGTCGATACCGTTCGTCTTCGCGCCGGAACGGGATTCGCTCGAGTCCCTCTCGACGGAGTCGACTTGCGGTAGGCTCGCGGTCGACTTCTGTCTCGAGTTGTTCGAAACTCTCCCAGCGGCCCAACTCCTCGTCGGGAATCTCTCGGGCGGCCTCCTGAACCCAGGCCATCGACACCGGAACCCGCTGTTCGCGGGCCCAATCGAACACGTCTCGTGGTGTGGCACCGGCCACGCGGAGGCCTTCGCGAATGTATTCTTCGTCGAAATCAGTCGCCAGCTTCCGTTTGAGCCCGCGTTTGAACAGCTCGTCGATATCGAGGGTACTATCCGGTCCTGCCCGCGCGATTTCGGTGAAGTCACCTTCGACCTCCTCGACAACCTGTTTTCCCTTCGGATCCAGATTCATCCCGAGTTCTTCGTCGAGTTCGCGCGCCAACTAAGAGGGATACAAAACGTATAATTAGATAAAACAACGGTCGTAAACCGGGTCGCCCTCCACGAAACCGAAAACACGCGCTG
>JAQCMZ010000437.1 GCA_028274825.1 Haloferacaceae archaeon | reverse complement strand
GCCATAGTTCGGCGCGTTCGTTCCGCATCACGTGCTGCAGTCGCTCGGGTCCGATGAGCGTATCGCTAGCTGCGGTATCGCTCACTGAGTCACGCCACTGAGCGGTTGCCCATCGGAGGCCGATGCCTCGTTTGATATCGGAATCGGGGTTATATAGGCCACTGTCAAATGGAGGTATCTCTACTCCGGTCGGGATTTCTACGTCCGGCGGAGGTGCCAGCCCGGCTATTGGTCCCTGTGTGACTAACCGCGTATTGTGTGGCCCCATCAAACTGGCATTCCCTCCTGGATCAGCAATAACGACGATGTCGTCTTCGTCGCCTTTGACCCGGTGCACTGATTTAAACATCACATCATGGTCTGATGTCGATGTACTCGGTTGGTCGGGGCCCTTATTCGTGTCTCCACGGAACGGTGCGACGAGTTCAGTGAGCTCAGCCGGGGTGTAGTGTTCATCACCTTCCCACTGCGCTATCAGATCGACGAGCGCATCCAGGTTAGCGATACGTTGCTGTGGGTTCGTTCCCGGGAACAGTTCGTTCGAATCGGCACGAAGCGCCAGTCGCTCGATTATCTCTTCGACATACGCTGACGCCGGCAATAATTCGAAGGTATCGCGGCGATCATGGAGTTGTTTGAGACCAGTTAGTGTCCGTTGCTGTGACTCATCGAGGGCGTCACTTTCAAGAATAGCGTCGATGTCCCACCCGTTTTCTTCAAAGTCATAGCCATCGTTATTGTCGTCGTCGTAGAGGGAGGATAAGCCAAGATGTGACTCGATTATGAGTTGCTGGAGATGTGTGGGTGACTCGGGGCTGACGAGCCAGTCACAGACAGCAAGCACGCTTTCGACTACGGGGCTTTTGAACAGGTTTTTGCTGGCGTTCTTCACGCGAAGCCCTGCCGCGTTAAATGCCTCTTCGTAATCACTCATCCGGGCACTCCGACGGAACAGTACTGTGATACCGAGTGGCTCACCATCGGTATCGGTGAACGTCCCGTCTGCAAGGCCCTTGGAGAGGTGTGTCGCAAGCATATCGGCCTCTCCGTTCTCATCATTGGGGTTCGCCCATGGTTCCGTTCCTGGCGTGTAGTTGCTGCTGAACGCGGTGATATGCACGGACGTGTCATCCGATGGGTTGCGCGCCGCTTCGAGGGCGGAATAGGTCGCATTTAGCGTCCCGAGATTCCCGCGTGATGTGTCGTCGAACATCGGCTTGGAAATTTCGTTGACTGCCGCGGCGATGTCAGGAACGCAGCGATACGATGTCGTCGCCGTCTCGTTAACGTGGGTGTTCCAATCAATACCGAGATACTCACCGGTCGTCGCAGCTGATTGAAACAGCGTCGGGTCAGCGTGTCGCCAAACGTAAATCGATTGCAACGTATCGCCGCAGGCGAACACACGCATGTCGGAATGTACGAGATGTGAGAGAGCCTCGTGCTGAATCTCGGACACGTCCTGTGCTTCATCGATGATTAGTGTCTGTAACCGGCCATGATACCGTTGTAGCACTCGTCGTCGACGGGAATCGTCGATATCGACATCGTCACGCTCAGCGAGTCTGCCATCAAAATACGATGTGACGAGGTACGCTACGTCCGTGTGGGATATGATGCCGTACTCCCGCGTAATCTCTCGGTACAGCTTCCGATACGCCGACAGTACGTTGTGGAACTCTTCGATACGGTCCGTCCATGCATCGTAGAGTTTCTGGTCAGCGTTAACGAGGGCGTCTCGTTCCTCTGGTTCGACTTCTTCCCGCACGGTGTTTCCGATACTGTCGTCGCCGACGACACGCTCGACAGCCGTTACGATATCAGTGAACTCCTCAGGCTTGCCGGGATAGATGCTATCCTGTGTCTGTTCGAGTTTTCGCTGAAACTCGGCCGTTGAGAGTTGCCGGTCCCGACAGTAAGTCAGCGCCCTCTCCAGCATCTCTGCAGGGTTGTCATCGTATTCCCCGTCGGGATATGCCGATTCAAGTGCTTCCAACTTGGCGCTGTACTCTGGTTCGGCTTTGAGTTGTTCGTAGCACTCCGCGTGAGCACGGGCCAGCAACGCCTCGTTACCGACTGACGGCATTTCGTCGAACCCGATGTCGTGAACGAACTCTTCCAGAACACCGCGCAGAAAACTATCAATGGTCCCGATGAACGGTGCTTGCTGGAGACGCTGAATTAGGAACTCGACTTCTGCTTTCGAGACTTCCGATGCAACCGGACAAAGGTCATGCTCAACGATGGTACGGAGCTGGTCGCACACCTTTGGGAGTATCTCGGCCGCCTCGTCGCGGTTGAACGAGATGATTGCGATTCCTTGTTCAGGAGTCGGATCGCCGTCTACGAAACGCCGAAGAATGTCTTCGGGCGCGAGCCGATACGCCGCTGTTGACTTCCCGGCACCGGGAACGCATGGCATCGTGAATAGACCGCTCTCGTGGGCGAAGAATGCATCCCGGATGTCGTGCTGTGCACCTTTCAACTGAATCGGTTCATCGGCAGGTTCAGTCATCTGTCTCAGTCTCCATCGATTTGCCAAGCATTGCTTTGACAGCCGCTGGCATGTCACGTTCAGGGCTTCGTAACTGCTGTATCTCGGTGTCGGGAACGACCTCTGTATCGACGAACTCCAGAAACGGCGATGGATGGACGAGATCCCCGTTCGTCGTTTCCTCGTGTCGTGTCATAATGACGCCGCGGCTCGCTGCATTGAGTGTATCTGTGAAGTGGTCACGATCACGTCCGTCTGTCCACGATGTATCCGGAGCGAGTTTCGATGCCTCATTAGTGCCTCTGAGGATTGCCTCCTCAAACTCGGATTGGATCGTCGATTCTGTATCCTGCGGCCACTCGGTTGCAGTCAGGCCGGTCACGATGACGTAGGGGATGTCGAGTGCCCACACATCGTTTGCCTCCAGAACATCCACAGCTTGCGCGTGAGAGTGTTCACGACGACCAGGACGCTGCGTAGCGATTACGGTCGCTAACTCGGCGACATCGCCCCACGATTCGTCGACGGAATTCTCTTCGATCCTATCAGCAAACTTGTGACGCAACTGTTCGACCAGCGTCTTCACACGGACTACTGCACGGGCATCAGTCTCTGTTTCGAGCAACGCCGGTGAGTCGGCAGCTTCGGTTTCCGGCAGTCCGTGTGTCGCGTAGGCGTCGATGACATTTGCGAGGACTGAGGCCACGGTATCGGGTCGTGGGCTTGGTACATCGTCGAGCCACTGTACGAACGCCTCGATACGGTCGTCAATCTCCTCGTTCTCTACTATCCAGTCCGTCCATTCAGTGAGTGTTCGGTCATCATCGGGAAGAGCCGCTATGGTTCGTTGAACCGTCTTCGGCTCCAGTGGCCAGGCAGATTCGTCGGCTCCAGGCTGCATCCATCGATGTTCCAGCGGTTGCAAGAGTGTGCGTTTGTCCACGTTTTCTTCGGCGAGTACGTCACAGATCGATACGATGAGATTGAACGGTCGCGTCTGAGTAACTCGAAGCTGCGTCCAGAAGACCGGTACAACACTATGTTGGAGTGCTGCTCTGAACAGCGGTTCTTCGTAGGAATCTAAATTGCGGACGACGACAGCGATATCACGCACCGAAACACCTTGTTCTAAAAGAGCGGCGACCAATGCCATCACACTCCGCGCTTCGTTTCGCTGCGTGCTTGACACCATTTCAACGACCGGAACGTCTGGCGACTCCAACGGTTTCGAGAGCATGAGACGATGCTGCGGCATCATTCGAACACCACCGTCCCCGGGCCAGAAATGTCGAATAGTGCCGGGACTCGTTCTTTGAGGTAGTCCCCTGTTGCTCGACGAAAATAGATGTGCACATCCACAGACGTCGTCGCAGCTACCGCGTGAATGAAATCAGCGTAGGGAGAGGAGATGCTGCTAAGCCCGAAGATTGATAGCCGGTCAATCTGGTCGAATGTCCCGTTCCACGCGGCACCGCTCGTCGCCGTCAGTTCCCGCGCTGCTCGCCGGACGAGTTCAATATCTGAGATTGCTTTCTCTGTCTGCGCCCTGAGACCTCGCTCAATGTCGAGGCCTGCTTCGAGTAATTCCGTTGTGTCCACGTTTATCGGTTCGGGTAACTCGTCGGCCGTCTCCGCCCACGCAGTGATACGCTCGGGATGGAAGTTGGTGATCGTCTCGACCTCTGTCCGAATTTGCTCAATGTATTGGGGGTCGTACGACGAGGTACCGGCTGGCAGTGTCACCATCGGCGATATTCTGGCCGACTCGTCCAGCAATCCACGAATCAGCGAGAGTCGATCGATGCGGTCGATTGCCGCAGTCGGGATGTCAGTTCCGTCGAGGATACGTCGGCTCACACCCACGGCGTCGTCGAACAGGAACGACTCTTTGGGTTTCTTCGCTTCACGAAGGCGACGTTGGATGTTCCGCTGATGGAGTTCGACAGGGGCGAGCACGATTTCGGTCGGCTGTGGAGCCTGACAGGCCCGATCCAACAGTTGCATCTCTCCGCCGACGTGGAGAGACAACCGCTCTGAGAGAGATTCATCGTCTATAGATTCCTGCTGCATTAGTTCCTCACCACTGACCGGTGTACATCGGTTTCAGATTGTACATGCTTAGGAACCGAAGAACTATCGATTACTGTGAACATCATCAACACCCCCAAGCATCGAGCTGAGACCGTCAACCACCTGTTCAAACTCCTCTGCGTCCGCTAATCCGTTCGGCGTGGACGAATCATCGAGCGGAACACGAAGTGCACCTGCTCGCTTCTCCCGATAGAACGTTGCTCGTTCGGGGCAATCGAACAGCTCGGAGAGTGTCGAATGTGTTACGCCAGCGTCGAGGAGACGGCGTAAAAGTTCGTCAGTCAGGCTGTCCACTAACTCTGATCTACCGATGGGAACTTTCCCTCGTGCCGTTTGGCCGATATCCTCGGGAGCGCCCCATTCTTCTGTCTCAGCGTCTTTGTCGATGATTGGCTCATCCAGAGAATCGACTCGCCTGTCGGCCGACATGAGCTTCCAGAGTCGCTCGATAGTCGCAGGTCGTGCCCCGCAGCTCGTTGCGTCGATAATTTCGCTGGTCGTCGCAGGACCGCTCTGGTACAAGAACATCAGCACCTCGATGTCTTTGTAGAGCAGATTCACTTCGGCAGCTACGGCGTCGAGGTCGAAGGGGAGGTCGTCCGCAGTCGGCCGATGCGTGACTAAGTGGTGGCACGGGATACAGAGCGTCGTCCCGTTATCGGGATGGTCACGGTCGATATCGTCCGGGTTCTCCTCAATGTGGTGTGCTTCAAGATCGATATCGCCGCCACGCTCCGGACCGAGTCGCCCACAGATTTGACATCGGTGCTCGTCGCGCTCCAAAATAAGCACTCGAACCGCTTCCGGGAAAGTGCGATACTCGTCAGTCTCGCTCATTCTGGTCCTCCGGAACGTAGCAGGCAGTCTCGATGCGTCGAATATGGCTTGCTACCGGTTCTGTCGCGTCTGTCGGACAGATCTCCTTACCGCGCTCATCGAACTCAGCAAGCCCCAACTCATCCAGCTTCGGCAAGTGGGACTGAATCAGTGAAACGTAGACCGTCGCTCGCTGCTTGCCAGTCACTTCACTCGGGTCAACAAGGTTCTCAATCGCAGCGATCTCGACAGCCAACTCCGACGCTGTGAGTGGACCGTTCGTTTGATCGAGTGAGAGGAGGATCTGCCGTCGTCGTCCGTTGGAAACGGCAGTGAAGGCGTCATTCGGGTTAACAGGGATGGCGTGACCCCCATCTCCACTGGTCATAGTTCACCTCGGGCCAGAAGACCACCACGGCAGGTCAGCAAGACTGCCTCCCGTTCCGCACCACCGACAAGGTCGACGTATCCACCATCTGCGAGAAGTGGCAGATACTCGTTCAGCTCCTCGGGAGAGAGTTCAGTCTGTGTCAGAAGGTCTCTCCGGGTTGTCGTCCCTCCGTGTTCGTGTGCGTGCTCGACGATACTCCGGCTTCGTCCATCGTGTTCAGAGAGCTTCTCCGTACTCTCGACCTGGCGAGAGACAGAGTTATCACTCCTGACACGATTAGTGTCGTTTGCTGTCATAGCAGGCAGCGCTTGTTCCCCGGTGTTGCACCACCGGGGGGCGATTTCAGCCAATTACACGTAGTGGATACATTATAAAGAATATTTGTATATTTAGTGAGTAGTGTACTGAACCAGCGTTGTCAGTGTTCTCGACGGAAAGGAGAGTAAATCGTTAATACGACGTTAGAAAAGCAATCCCGTAGAGAGTTCAGTTTCCTCAGAGACGCAACTTAATCAAGCTCTTTCTCTAACTCCGCCTCCAGTTTTTCCACTTCAGATTCCAGCGCTTTCTCGTCGATTTCCTGTGTACTGCCACTTTCTAGGACCGAATCCTCAAACTCATACGGAGAGTCAAGCCCATTGACGTACTCATCGAGATTCTCTCGGTGTTCAAGCGCGTGGAAGTATCGGTCAGCAGTCTTACCAAGGTATCCGAGTTTGAATAGGTTGGTAAGAACCGCCGCTGCTCTTCGCTGTTCGATACCTAATTCCTCACCGATTTCAGATGGCTGAAACCCGAGCTCGGGGTTTCGATAGAGATATGCCAGGATAGCCGATTTAATTGTTCCCGGTTCAACGTCAATTTGTGTCTGGTGTTTGTCGAGAAGGATAGGCATGAGAACTGGTTACTTCTGATAGATGAAATAACTCAATGACTTGGACCGGTTCTGAATCCATCCATCTCCCGATACTGGTGGATCATGCTGTGGACAAGGAGAGGGAGGAGGACGACTAACCCGAATACGTAAACCGGTGTTGGGTCGAGCTCTGTCATCAACCCAATAAGCCCCTGCAAGAGCAAATAGAAAGCCGACACAAGAGTGAGGGCCCTGTGGTAATCGATAACGCCCATATGCGGCGTACGAGCTGACGAAGCTTAATTTTCCGGGCCAAGCTAATCCATGGAGAGGCATCTCTCTCCAACCTTCGTAGTCATGTGGGATTTATATGGTTTCATCGACGTGTGTTTGTAAATGGCTACTGCCTCCGACGATACGTACTCACTCGACGACGCCAAGGAGGAAATCGATATTCTCCGGCGTGTGGAAGACGAAGTCGTCGACGCTATCAAGAA
>JAQCMZ010000432.1 GCA_028274825.1 Haloferacaceae archaeon | reverse complement strand
GGTCTGTGTACTCGGCTTCCCATACATCCCCATTTTCTGAGAAGTAGGCTTGGCGTCGTCGATACGTGAGTTGGTTCCAGAGTGGAGCATGAGTAGCCAACCACTCGAACAAACACTGCCTATACCGTTCGCTCACTGGTTCGGCAGCATATTCGTTTGTTCGTTGCGGAAGGCTGCTCACTAAAATAAGTATGTATCACGGTTTCATAACGCTTTCAGATTACGTTCGGGCTGTAATCTGTCCTAATGAGTCTTCTTGCCGGATTCATCCCACGGCTGAAGCCGTGGGCATTCTCCTCACATTTCTGTAATCACAGATCGCAGAACCGGGCCATCCCTGCGAGAGTATCTGTCGACAAGAGTCAGCACTTGGACCTGTGACCCGGTATTCGGGGTCAGTTTCGGTCGACGACGCGACATCCCACCCGTCAGACCGGGAACACTGTCGGCCGTAGTCTAATACGTGCTCTCTTTCGCCTGAAACGGGGAACTCCCGAGCGGCAGAGACTTCAGGACGCGAGTCTCTGATGACGGTGATCAGTCAGAGTCTGAACACCCTTACCTCGGTATCGAGTATGTCTCGCTTTTCTAGGGTGTTCTGGAGTGAATTAACACAGTCAGTGTGTGGCTGAGAGTCTACAGGCGGTTCAAGACGAGTGCCTCGGGGCCTGCCTCCAAGATGCTTCACAACTACGGGCGGATAGACGCCCTGCAGTGTCATACCAAGCGAGGGTTAGGATAGACTGAACTGACACCCGTGGAGACTGGAACCGCTGTAGGTGATGACTCTCACGAGTCAGTACACGCACGTTCCGTCAGTGAGACAGGAAGCCCAGGGGCGTGACCTCATAGTAGTTCACACACTCATCCTGGCTCAGAGCGGGACTAAACTCCCTGGATATTCAGTTTAATTCTGTCTGTCAAAGTCGGGTTCGCGTCCCTCGTTGAACGCCTCGATAGCCTCCTGATGTTCCGGGCTATTAATGCATTCCCACTGGAGTTGTCGGGCGGTGGCCGCGTAGTCTGAAAACGACTGACCAGTATCGATGAGTTCTTTGGTGTGTTGGACTGCGGTCCTCGGTTTGTCCCGTAATTCGGTCGCGAGGTCGACACCGGCCGCTTTTGTCTCCCCGTCTGGGACTACCTCGACGACAAGACCCATGTCCTCAGCGGCAGCCGGATCAATATCTCTCCCGGTCATGAGATACTGTTTTGCCTTGCTCTCGCCAACTAACCGTGGAAGCAGCCAGCCGCCACCGTCTCCCGGGACAAGTCCGATATTGACGAACTGCTGTCTGAAGAACGACTCGTCGCTCATAATCCTGAAATCACAGGCGAGCGCGAAGTCTGATCCCGCGCCGACGGCCGGTCCATTGACCGCAGCTATCGTCGGTTTCGGTCCGAAGTACAGCAGTCTGTCGACGTACTGAACTTTCCAGAGGTGAGCGCTGTACTGGAATTTGTTCACTCGATCCTCTCGACCGTTCATCTCCGTGACATCAGCACCGCTGCAGAATCCGTCGCCGCGACCAGTGAGCAAAATCGCGTAGACGTCCGGATTGTGCATCGCGCTGAGAATCGTCTCATTGAGCTCGACGAGCATCTCTGGCGTGAACGCATTGTACACTTCCGGCCGGTCAAGAGTAATTTCTGCCCGTCCGTTCGTTACAGTATATTCAATATTGGGCCGATCTACCATGATACCTGAATTGCGGACCCGCATCTTAAATCCTGTAGGACGTTGGACAGTAGTCTCTCACTCGATCACCGTCGTCACCCCTCATAGCTCGCCAACTGTTGAAATTACAGACGACACCGAGAGGGTGTCAGACCGTGCGGGCTGCCCGCTGCAAAGCTATCGGCACTCAAAAACAGACGGGCGGAGACCTGAGGCTCGCGTCAATCCACACTCAGATGGGCGTGTACTGTGTATTCAGCAGATGGGTCGGATGACTGATGCTACCCCCGAGACGGGTTACGTATCAACGTTCGAGTTCCCGACCTGCCGCAGGAAGCCGACGTGAGTGACCCGATGATTCCTAGCTCTATCGCACGTGCTCTACATTCCGCTTCCACTCACTGAACGGTTTAGATAGGTCACCCTGGATTAGTTGCTCGGCCATCGACTTGTGATGGGGTTCGTGGGCGACCGAACTGTCTACCCCTCTGTGACTCACCTGTGGTGTCTCGAGGGACGGGTCGTCGATGACGATGTACACTCCTGTCTTGTCCGAATCGGTGTCTCGCCGCTGGTAAGACTCGTATTCGACTTCTCGCAGGACGTTCGACGGAGAATCCAAGTTATCTTCTTTCATACACTTAGGCGATATTTTCAATCAGCTGTATGCACCGTGGTCATACGTTCGCTGCTCGCGACATTGAGAAGTTTGTTTCCCATGGCTGATTATTAGAACACGTCGGTGAAGAAGTTGATTGAGTCGCGTGTCAGCCTTGAGTACTTCAACTGAACAGGCGGTACAAGACGACTGTCCCGGGGAGTGTCCCCGGGTCGGGTTCACCAGGCGACGACTCTCGACCTGCGATGAGGCTACGGATGGAACAGAGTGATTTTCCCCCTCGTCCGGTGATAGCCTGCCCCGCAATCACATACGACTCGAAGCCCGCCGACGAACGCCTGATTGCTCACAACGTCAGTCACTGAGGTGACTGCTGCTCGGACAGGACTCCGATCCTGTCGAATCTCTCGGGGCAATAGCTTTGCAAATCCGTATCCGGCCGAAGAGAGAGTCTGAGACGTAGCGTGCCGCTCTTGCCGGTCTCGTTCCACCCGCGACAGTTTGTGAACTCCACGCAGATTCTCACCGTGTCGGGGTTCGGGAAGACTGCGAAATTGACAGTTCTGCTCTGCTGAACAGGATCATTGAGTGGTAAGGCGAATCCAGACGGTTCGGATATTAATGAGCCGCATAGTCTCGCGGTCGGTGCCGTTAATCGCCGCTCAGAAGTCGCTATTCGACAGAGCAGACATACTCTGATCACCCCGGGAGTTTGCCGTCTCCAGAACTCAGCGATTCCTAGGGCGGGCAACGCGTGATACTGCGGTCACGCGACCGAGGATGTCAATTAGTGCCCGTTTGTTCTTCAGCAACCCGTTTGAGAATCCGTGGCGTCACGATGACCTCAACGGCTGCAAACAGTAGCATGAGATTACGGATGAACTCATCATCGATAACAAAAACCGCAATCGCCACAACCACCCCTGCACTCAGTATGGACTGTCCGTGTCGGAAAAGAGGGCTCTGAAGTAGGTTTTTCTGGATTCCCATTATCCATTCCTCATTCTCAGAATGCAAAGTTACTTACGGACTCTTGTGCCCGGGTATCCGATTGTCAAACGGTGCTGGTTCTCCTTGCTCTTCATCATCGTCTCAAAACGAGAGATGTCACGAGCGGCAGTTCGCTTC
>JAQCMZ010000431.1 GCA_028274825.1 Haloferacaceae archaeon | reverse complement strand
AGTCGGCTGGAAGGAACACCTGAACACACTGAGTGTGTCCGTGGGAGTCGGTCACTCCACCATGACCCGTTGAAACCCCCGTCGCACGCCCAAGAGCGATTGTGAGAGGGGCCACGTTTCCACAGTGTCTCAGCCAGCGGGAGATGAAGATCTGTAATCTGTCTGTGAAGTTTCTCTGACTGCACCGTTACCACGAATTATTGTTTGAGAAACCTACTGGTCGGCTTCACCCTCGGGGTCATCCGTCGAGAATCGACGATTCTCGTCATCACGGAAATCTTCGATTTCCGTCAGACCCCGAGGCACTCGCCTCGAACCGCTGTAGACTGTATACTCGGAGTAGGCTTTACTCTTGTCGGGAGACTTTCCAAAGTTCAACAGCCATGACAAGAACTTCACTCGTTGGTCTTTGTAGTCTACCAGTTCTTTCTCAGTCAATACGCCTTCGTGCGATTTTGGCACCACTGGGATGCTCCGCCCAGGGTCCAAATCGCCGTTTAAGCTGACGTCACAGCGTTTCAGGCCGATTGGCAGGTCCATCTGTAGTCTCTCCTATCGGTCCTGAAAAATGGGGGACGGCGGTAAGGTAGGTATGCGTGGGACCGGATTTGAACCGGCGGACCTCTACAGGACAGCGCCCTCAACGCTGCGCCGTTGGCCTGGCTTGGCTACCCACGCTCGGTGGTGTGTGCGCAGTTTTTGCTATCCCGGTCGGGGATAAAAGACCTTCCCATTCAACCAGATTGCTACGTCACCGAGTCAACGCGGGCTATCAACCGGTCCCGACACTCGCGAATCATCCGTGTGCGCCGCTCCGGTGTCAGACGAGTATTCATCGGGGAGATTTTGACCGGGAATACACTCACATGCGTTTGGGAGGCGTATTCTGTCGGCCGTGGGCTGTATCTAGAGAATATCCAGGCTAATCTGTGTGTCGACTGAAATTTCTCGACAGCAGAACGCGGTGATGAGCCCGACTCAGTCTGTATTCGATGTATTTTGACTTCTGGCGATGTACAATAGCGGCACAAGGAATCCGACACCCATGAGCATGGCGACGCCCAACAGTAGATAATCTGTAATCGACTGCGAAGAACTCCGTCCAGTGACGAGATTGTCATCGACATCACCGACCGCGACGGCGCCTTTCATACCGATCGATTCGTGAGGCGAACATTTGTACCGGACAACACTCTCCTCGTCACTGCTGAATGTATGCGCGTATCTGTGTCCTTCCTCAGCTGTCAATTCTGAATCAATCGGGGCGCTAGGGGCGACGACGTTGTGTGCGCCCCCCTCTCCGGTCCACTCCCAAATCACGGTCGTCCCGGAGTCGACGAGGATTGCTGCGGGTTCAAACTGAACCCCCCCGTTAGCGCCGACGGCGACAGTCACCTCTTGTTGGCCCCGGAGATCGTGAGTGCCGTCGTAGTTGGGGACATCTTCCATCCAGCCGTCATATGCTTGTTGAGCAGCCGCTGTCCCGACTGCTCCGCCAGCGATACCGGCTGTCACTGTGCCTCCGGTCACGCGGAACAGCCCACGGCGGCTGAAATCGGTCATGTGAACAAATTACGGCTACCCGCATATTACGCCGACGGTTGGTTTACCCGGGGAGACTCGGCTGTGCTCGTCCGAAATCGGACTCGCCTCGGCTCATAGCCGAGCCAGCCGTAACCCACACTGAATAGGAAGAGAACTGATATTCGGAGATTTCTCTCAGTGGATTCTCATTGGAATAGATACGATCGTTTGACACAATGGGTGGCCAGTTCGATTCGGGGTAACGAGCACGTGCGGGCCGTCTGCGGTCACGAGAACGCCATCAAGAGACCGGACCTCGGGGGAGACTCAATCGTCCGCCGGCTCCCTACTGACCGGCCGAGAAACCTCCCGGTCGGTCGCCTCACCGTCGACATCGTACGGGTACTCTCCAGTCACACAACCGAGACAGAGGTTCGCACGAGACGCGTTCAGCGCATCTGCAACCGCATCGACGGACAAATACGACAGCGAGTCTGCGCCGATTAACTCGCAAATTTCCTCTTGAGTCCGCCCAGCAGCAATCAACTCGTCGCGCGTCGCCATGTCGATCCCGAAATAACAGGGGGCAAGTATCTGTGGGGCTCCAATCCGAAGGTGAACTTCTTCGGCACCGGCATCACGGACCAACTCAACCAACTGTGTAGATGTCGTGCCGCGGACGATCGAATCGTCGATAATGGTCACTGACCGCCCTTCGACAGTGCTTTTGATGGGGTTGAGCTTTAGCCGGACTGCTTGCTCTCGCTCGTCTTGTGTGGGCATGATGAACGTCCGTCCCACGTACCGATTTTTCATCAGCCCCTCAGCGAATTCGACACCAGATGCCTCGGAGGATCTGGGTTCACCATCGACGGTCGTCTCTGCGGATGCAGCAGCATACCCTGACGCGAATGCCCGACCTGAGTCGGGCACCGGCATGACGACATCGGATTCGATGCCTGATTCTTCCCACAGTTGTCGGCCCAACCGTCGGCGCACCTCGTAGACCAGTTCTTCGTCGATGACCGAATCCGGGCGAGCAAAGTACACGTGTTCGAAAAAGCAGTGTGCTGTGCTGGTCGGCTTGATGAGTTGATACGTTTCGAATCCAGTCCCGTCTGGCTTCAGTATGACCAACTCTCCGGGTTTCACGTCACGCACAAGCTCCCCGTCGAGGGTGTCGATCGCTGCGGACTCGCTGGCCAGCATGTACCCGTCCGTGAGTTTCCCGATACACAGCGGTCGATTTCCTTTCGGATCACGAACTCCGAGCATCGTATCGTCGTGAGCGATTGTCAGCGAATACGACCCGTGGACGCGGTTCATCGTCTGCCGGACTGCCCGCACGAGGTCATTGTTGAGGAGGTTTCGCGCGAGTTCGTGCGCGATTACCTCGGTATCTCCGTCGGATGTGAACGCGTGCCCGTTGGCCGCGAGTTCCTCGCGGATCTCTCCGGCATTCACCAGATTACCATTGTGCGACAGCCCGAGCGACCCCGATTTGAACGACACAGAAAATGGCTGTGCACAACAACTGTTGACGCTGCCGGCCGTCGGATATCGAACGTGTCCAATCCCGACAGATCCTGCCAGCGTCTCCAGGTCGGCAGGCTCGAATGCATCCCCGACAAGCCCCATTTCGACGTGACTGTGCTGCTGAAAGCCATCGTGAGTGACAATCCCTGCCGACTCCTGACCACGGTGCTGTAACGCGTACAACGAGTAATACAGCGGCCGGGCAGCAGACCGGTCTTCGAGCGCAATCCCTACCACCCCACACTTCTCTCGTGGTTCGTCTGCCTTTCTCGACGATGTGCCCGGTCTGTCGTCGTCGGATGTCGGCTCTTGAGAGCCCCCGGTTGGCATACTCATGTGTCTACGGCCAGAGGTAAAAACGCCGTCGTTGTGTGTACCACAGCTCGATCAACTACTGAGATATCCACGAATGTGCCCAATAGCGATCGTTCAATCTCACAGAATAATACGGAGGAAGCCCACGGCTTCATGGGTAGCTGACAACTCGCACTCACGGCGTCGTCTCGCGGTGTGGCTGATACATCAGTATGGATTAGTGACATCACTACCTCCTGGAGCGGCAGGGTTTTATGACACTCCCTATAATGGGAAATTCCGATGGACGACCGGACGCGCACGTATCTTCGAGGTCGGTTTCGGGACTACTACCGTGAGGTAGAGCCATCGCCGCCGCCGGCAGCGAATCGTCGAGAATGGGGCCATATCCCGTGGACTCCGGGGACTGGGACGACGATGGTCCGTCACCAATCCTCGTTTGATCTGGGCAGTCTGGACCAGTTTCTCGCAGAAACTGCGCCTCGCCACGCGTATTTTTCGGCGGCACAATACGAAGATCCAGGCGCACCGACAATGTCTCACAAAGGGTGGATCGGTGCAGACCTCGTATTCGACTTGGACGCAGACCACCTTCCAGAGGTGGATCCGGAGACGGGGGCATACGCGGAGATGCTTGCAGCGTGTAAAGACGCTCTCGTTCGGTTATTAGACTTTCTGGAACACGACTTCGCGTTCGATGATATTACGATCGTCTTCTCTGGGGGGCGTGGGTATCACGTCCATATCCGGGACGAAGGGATTCGCGAACTCGGGTCAGATGCCCGTCGGGAGATCGTCGATTACGTCTGCGGGATCGGTATCGACCACGAGTCGCTCACCACCACCGTTTCGACAGGTGGGACGAACAAGCGGATGCTCCGGGCTGGTGGTGGCTGGGGGGCTCGCGTTCACGAGGCACTGGTAGAGACCGCGAGCGAGTTAGGTGGGACCGACACCGAATCCGCAAAACAGCAGCTCCAGACACTCGACGGGATCGGTGAGAGCCGGGCGAAGACGATTCTCGGTGTCGTTCGCAACAACCCTGACGCCATCAAGGCGGGCAATCTCGAAGCGGGAGGGCCTGGTATCCGGCGGCTCCTAGAGGCGCTGACCGCCCGAGTTACGACAACTGACTCTGCACCAATCGACGAGCCGGTCACGACCGACACGAGACGACTCATTCGACTTCCTGGAACCCTTCACGGTGGGACCGGACTCGTCGTCCAGCGAATCGATCGGCAAGATCTCGATGATTTCGCGCCGCTAACCGACGCAGTCGCCGATCGATTCAAAGGCCGTAACATCACGATCGACGTGGAATCTGAATCGACCGTGACAGTTGACGGCGATAAATTGAAGATGGAGCCGGGATCAGTTACGGTACCAGAGCCAGTCGGGATCTTTCTCATGGCCCGAGGCGATGCATCGAAAGCTCAAGAATCATGAATCTCGACGAACTCCGCTCGACACAGGAGAAAGAACGCCGGAAAGACAGCCTCCAACATCTGCGTGATTCGTTTTACGATGATGTGGCCGCATACATCGGAGACCTCCGCGCGTC
Organism: Haloferacaceae archaeon; assembly: GCA_028274825.1. Classification (GTDB taxonomy): domain Archaea; phylum Halobacteriota; class Halobacteria; order Halobacteriales; family Haloferacaceae; genus J07HR59. The sequence goes on along the minus strand of JAQCMZ010000431.1, from coordinate 1,520 downwards.
CCGAGATCGGCGAGCAGAGCGGATTGATAATCCCTTCGCTGACGAAGAAATCCGGGGGATCTCCGACGAAATCGATACCGCTGAGGATGTCGCGGAGGCACTTTACCAGCGTCGCGTCGGGAAGGTGGTCAAACTGGCATCGTTTGCTGCGGCCGATATGCCAGTCGATGAGGACGGAATGACCGCCCTCGAACGAACCCTCTACGATGATCTCGTCGCACGGATCAGGGAAAACAAAGACAATGTCCTCGATGTCCTGGCGGGTAGCGCCGTCTCTAAGACGGCTAAAGACACACCCCTAGATGAGCCGGGTGCGGGCACCGACGCAGTAGGTGACGCCCCTCGCGACGACCCAGTCCCACAGCAACACGGCCAGTCTGCAAATCCCGAGCACCCAGCGACTGGACCCGACCGGGAGTCGTCAACGAGTGAGACCACGAATGACAGCGGGATGCTTGCCGACGCGATGTCACCGGGCACGGACTCAGAACGCCCCACCGCTGGCCGACACTCCGACTCCGAGGAGCCACAGTCAGGAGACGAGCCTCCGACACAGGACCCTGACCTAGCGAAATCACCCGACAACGACCCGCAGAATACCACTCTGGAAGATTCACAAGATGAAGAACATCCTCCGGTCGGTGATGCAGACACGCCAGCCACGAGTGGGCAACCGTCTCAGTCTCAGTCTCAGTCTCAGTCTTCGTCTCCCTCCCCCTCTCCCGATGGGGGGGCAGTATCGGCTGACATGTCGCAGACTGCTCAGTCCGACAGATCTGCAGACCAATCACCACCCGAGCGGGTCGCCGCTGCCACAGAGCGGTCAGACGAGATCAGGGCTGACATATCCGTCCATGACAATAGTGCGAAAGCACCCGACAGTGATATTGGAAACCACACTCAGAACACGGCTCCAGCCTCGACGATGTCAGATGAGAAGTCGGCCACAGCAGATCCGGAGCTGGCGACAGCCGACAGTCCAGAATCAGCCTCTCAAACGCAGGAATCCAGCGATTGGAATACGGACACATCTACTGACCACCCTCCCGCGGATATCGAGGCCCGGATGACCGTGCGAATCACCGGTGAGGTCGGCGAGATTTTCTGTGTCGACGAACGTGAGTACGACCTCATGCCCGGGGATGTCGTCATGTTACCTGAACTCAACGCGAAACCGCTGCTTGAGCAGGATGCGGCAACACAGCTGGACTGACAGCCCCCGTCGCACCTGTTACTCCTCGACTGCTGAGTGTGTCGGCCAGATGTCTCGCGGAGCCTAAGCGAGGCTCTGTGCTACACGAGATGTTTGCTCTGGCCTACGTGAGTTTGTGCTGAGCGGGTTACGGAGAATCAAGGAGAAAGCCCCGCCGTTCACGGCGGGGATGAATCCGACAACCCCTACGCGAACCATATTCGAGGTGCCGATCGGATGTTTGTTGATACGTGACGCTTTATTACTCTTCAACAGAGGCGGTCTACCCGCCCACCTAATTGGACAATATCGGGATTCGCCTGATTCC
>JAQCMZ010000426.1 GCA_028274825.1 Haloferacaceae archaeon | reverse complement strand
CGTCTGTGAGGTCGCCGTGGTCAGGAATCTCCCCCGTCTGTTCCCATACGGTTCGGGAGTGGTGGGTAGCGACGTTCCAGAGTTTGCTCGCACTCCATCCGTGCCGGTCGAGCGACCCCTCTACCTGACTGTGGTTGCGGATTTTCGGTGGGTGCGGTGGACTTCCAGCATTCTGAACGCCTGTATAATCACTTATAATCGTGTCTGATGTAAATTTTCGGGTTGAGAACGGTGGAATATCCAGCCGTGGTATCGACGGTGGACTGTACAAGGAGTGTCGGATTCATCCCGCGCCTGAAGGCGCGGGTATTCTCCGTGGTTTTTATGAGAAAATCCCACGCTAGAGCTGCAGGAGACGGTCATTTTCGGAGCAGACACTGAGAATTATATATACGCATCCATAATGACAGTTGTGCATCGGGCCAGCGATCGGGTTGAATACGAAGCGTGGATCACACGGCTAGAGGACGCAGCCGCGGAACTCGAGCTCAGTGACGAGAGTATCACTACCGCTACAGATCTGTTTCTCTCGGAAATCCCACAAGACGACCGCACGGAGCCGACAGTCGCGGCCGCGAGTCTGTATGCCGGAGCGTTGATAGCGGGAGAACCACGGTCACAGGCATCTGTCGCCGAGGCAGTTGGGGTTTCACGATTGAGCGTTCAACAGCGGTGGAAGCCTATCGTCGAGGCCGCTGGATTTCAGCCCCCCGAGTGGTGACTCCTCCGGACTCTGGGATTCAACAGCGGCAGGATACGACTGCGTGTATTTACTCGCTGACTGAGATTCTCAGAGACAGAGATATTTAGATACCGACGATACGTCACCGGAGTGTGATATCGGCTGGTTAGTTAATTCTAGTATTACCGATGGATCTGCACTGTATCAAGCCTCAGAGGCACGTCCGAAGCAAGACTCGTATTCACTCGGGAGAAGTTGCGGCACGTCCGTCCGAATTAGGGGTGAGATTCCCGTACTCGTCGATAATCCCCCGCACGATCCGTGTCGAGGAGATTCGCTTGCCGTCCTCGCCAATAACATGATCGACGACGTGAATTTCTAATGGATCGAGATCCAGATCGCGACGGATAGCGTTGATCTTTTCACCGCCTGTTTTGGTTTCGGGCGAGACGACTAACGCGTCGAATCCCTCTTCTGTCGCGATTCCCGTCGGTTCAGTGAGTTTTCGCACAGAGAAATCGCGGTTGTATTCGGCAGCTTGGCTGGCCAGCTCGTCTTCAAGAGACTGTCGTCGGGCTTCAAACGGGCGAACGTACCGCTCCATATCGCGGGTTTTCGGGGCTAACTCATCACTGGTGAGCCCAACGGTCACCTCACCGAGCTGGAAGGCTCGTTTGAACAGCTTTCGATGTCCATCATGAATCGGGTCGAAAGTCCCGCCCAACGCGACGTTCATATGTATACCAGTCGGCGATGGGTCTTAATCCCCACAGAACAGAGTTTCATCTTGGGGGGGCGCGACCCTGAGCTGTGAGACAGGTGTCGAAACCCGGTTAGCAGGGAGATCCTCAGGCTGGTCAGCGGTAGTGTAGTGTTAGAATCAGTTCGTATCACTCTGGCCAGAGTCCTGCCTCTCGTTGCCAGGTGTCTCCGGGGTTTCTTTATCGGCTGTCGATTGTGTGTGCGTGTCGTCGCTCTGGGCGGCGTTATCATCCACAGAAATCGTTACCGGTGAGGACGCCTGTTCGTCGCTCATCCCCAGTCGCTGATCTAGATTAACGACAGCATTGAGTTCTAACTGGACTTGGCCGACGATTCTTTTGACTAATTCGGACGGTGCGATCGCTTCGTATTCGTACGGATTGTTTCCGGCTCTATCGCTGTCGCGTTTCCCTCGCTCAACTCGGGCCTCTTCGTGAAGCTCCGCGAGCGCCTCTCGAACCGTGCTCGGGTATAGACTTGTACCGTTTGCGATCTCATCGCTAGTGCTTCTGGGAGATTCCCGGAGATAGATGTATATCTTTGCACGAGTTTCCGTGTCTAGCACCCAGGAAAGAAGATCAACTACACCTTCATCAAAGCCTTTGGCTGTCTTGTCTGGCCCCTTTTTGATCTTCCCACGAGTCTTTCGGAGTTCCTCCCTGGCGGCGCTTTCTCCGCTGCCCTCGTCGTCATTCCCGGGCTGTTCTGACACCATGCATATTCATCAATATTCGATAGTCTGTGTGAAAAAGCGTTCCCCGTAGCAGCTGAGTTGAACGAATTGTCTGCCGAACCTGGCCTTCTCGTTATCGTGAGGATACCTGTGCCGATGCCTCAGAGACGCGAGAGGCTGTGAAGTCCCTCGGGGACAAGCCCCGAGGCTTCCGTGTGTAGGGCCGCACTGCACCAGCAACGGACTGTAGTTCCCCTC
>JAQCMZ010000408.1 GCA_028274825.1 Haloferacaceae archaeon | reverse complement strand
TCGCTGCGACACTTCTGGAGTGGGTCACTCGAGAGTGGTTCCCGGGGCTGCCGGTCGAAGGAGCCGCGGTCGCAGCGATTGCGCTCGCTCTCGGAGTGATCTACGCGGGCACGAGCCATCGGTCCGTCTCCCGGGACGCCACGGCCGGGACGGCCGCGATAGTCCTGCTTGGTGTGAGTGTGGTGCTGGCGGCCGGACCGTTCCTCGCAACCGTCGGCTTGGTCTCGATTACCTGTGGTGCCGTCACAGCCGCGCGGTACGGTGTCGGCGACGCAGTGCGGAAGGGTGCACACCTTCTCGCAATCGGGACCGTGATCAAACTGCTTGCTGTCGACGCGAGTGAGTTGACGGGACTCACTCTTGCGGACCCGCTCGCAACCGCGACCGGGCGGCCGGCCGCGTTCCTGCTCGTGATCATCGCCTTCTACGGCCTCGCATGGTTTCAGGATGACACACTGACCATACCAGGCCGAGACGAGTCCGTCCCAGTGACCCCGGCGTATCTCTCGACAGCAACCGCGCTCACCGTCGTCGGCTTCGGGCTCGAACTGTCTGGATTCGGCCTGTCTGTCGCGTGGGCGACGTTCGGTGCAGTGCTGTTCGGGAGTGGACTCCGCTCGGATGCACGCCTGTTCCGCCTCCAAGGGCTGGCCGTATTCGGCGTGACGACAGTCAAAGTGTTTTTGTTCGACACGCAGGGGCTCGATACGGTCGCCCGGACAATCTCGTTTCTCGTCCTCGGGAGTCTCCTGCTGGTGGCATCATACGCGTATGCCCGCTGGCAGAGTGACGGGTCACTCGACCGTTTCACTGATATCTAAACTCCTCTGACGGGAGACATACGGCTGTCAATTACCCTACTCGTGGGCATCCGTCTTGTTTCACTGTGAACGGGTGGGAAAACCGGGAGGACCGTCGAGACTGAGAATTCAACCACGGCGTGATCGACTGCAGTTACGACCAGATTCTCGCTCCCCTCGGCGTCTTGTGAGGGCCTCGAGGCGTACTCCTGACTCGTGTCCTGTCGGGTTCGACTACGATATCACCGGCCTCGGGACTTCATCTATGGTTAGTGCCCGACTCTCACCTCTGTCTCGGCCGGCACAACACACGTCGCTTCAAGCCGGTTCGGCGGCGTATTCGGGGCTGTTCGGCAAGACAGTCACAGTACTCGTCACATTTGAGTCGTCCAGAACCGTGTGATAGCCTCCTCAACGTCACCCGGCTCGACGAGTGTGAACTCTTGTTGTTGTTGAGGCGAGAGCAGCCGTCGGAGATTCGGCTTGTCTGCGGTCCCGTATCGTTCGTCTGCGATAATCCGCACGCCAGCCTCATCCGCGCCACGAATAACCCGCCCGATGGACTGGCGTAGTTTGCGTGTCGCGGGGATGAGTTGCGCCGCATCTTGGCCGCTCGTGGAATCGACTGCTCGGTCGTACGCCACCTCCACGGCAGTGCGCCGCGAATTAGGGGGCAATAGAGGCACACCGATATTGAGACACGTGTGGAGTTTGTCCCCGTCGAAATCGACACCCTCGGTAATCGTGCCACGTAATCCCGTGCAGAGAATTGCATCACCGCCCTGGAAAAACTCCTCCAACAGCAGGTTTGTCTCGTCTGCCGAACTGGGTTCATCAACCAGACACCGCTTGTCGACTGCAAGCGTTTGCAGGAAGTCGTGAGCCCAGGCTGCTTCCTCGTAATTCGGCATTGCGACGAGGATGTTGCCGTCGGTACGAGCGATGTGAGCAATGAGGTCGGCATACTGCTCTCGCACGGCCGGCATCCGGACACGATCGACAACGGGCTCTCCCTCGTTGTACGGACTCCCACGGTTGTTTCTCGTATATTTGGGGAGGTCAGCCACTATCGAGAGCCGATTTTCCGGGGAGAAGCGAAGCGGGAACTGGTCGTAGGTGGTTCGGCGAGTCTCGATTCCGCTCATCATCGCAGCTGTGATCCCGTTCGCCCGTAGCACAGTCCCGTCACTGTCGGTGTCTGCCTGATCAGGCGCCGCGTCTGCGTGTGGCACCTCATTGATCCCCGTCGCCTCCCGGAACGGGCTGACGGGACGGAGTGTCGCGCTCATCAGCGCACCGCCGCCGAGTTCTGCGAACACACGACGGAGTTCACGCTCTGGAATGCAGTTGTACAGCCGCAGTTCGGGAGTGTAATATCGCACCCAATCGGGAGACTCCTCGGGAACAGTATCCTTCTCTGACGGCACCACACGGGCCTCGGGGTGATACACTTCACGTGGCGTCTGAGCCCACTGCCGGAAGAACGAGCCAACCTCTTCACCCTGGGTCGTCCGGTCGAGAATGCCTTCCTCTGCCAGCCCCTCGAATACGTCGTCGATACGGCTCATCACCTGTTCTGCGGCAGTCAATACCGACACAGAAATCGACTCGTGTTGTTCGAGGGCTCTCGTGAGGTGATCACCCCACTCCGGGTTCGTGGCTGAGGCCATCGATTCGGACTGTCTCGAGCGTGCGTCTGACTCTGCAAACCGTAGCTCGTCGATCTTCTCGCAGGCGGTCAGCAGCTCCTGTTTGGCAATCTCGAACAGTTGTTCGACGGCGATGAGTTCCCCGATTCTGACCCCGTCAGTCTCCAGATACAGTTCGTCTCGGGCGGTTTTTCGGGCCGACTGACTGTCTGATTGGTTCAATCGTGGAGTTGGTGTCTCAGCGAATTTTCCCGTCGCGTAGTGGCGGGCGGTCTCCACATCACTCTGTGCCTGATCAAGTGTGTACAGGTCGACAGCCGTCGACAGCGTGTCTCGGCTCTTCGCCTCCAGTTGATGCGCCTCGTCGACGACGGCAATCGTCTCCTCGTCGAGTAGCCCCAATTTACCGTCAGTCAGGTATCGCGTTTCTGGCTCGAGCAGGTGATTGTAGTTCCCGAGAACGACTTCCGCCTGTTGTGCCAGAATCCCCATCAGTTCGTGAGGGCACTGGCCGCCTCTGAGTGCCTTCTCGAAGAGGACCTGTTTGTCGACGACGTGGTTCGGGGCGTCTGCAAAGCCGGTAACTGAGTGTTGCCCGTTAGAAAACGTCGCCGCATAAAACGGGTCGAACCGGCCCTGGACATCCGCTGGCAACTGATTCGAACTGGACGCTCGCAGCCGATCAGCGTCGACCACCTCACCCGTGTGTGGAATGTGTGCTGGATACGGTGTTTTCGTGTCTCCAATCTGGAGTCGATCGTATCTTCCGCCATCGTTCGGCGTCAGATTCGTGACGAGAGTCTTGACCGCCTGTGCCCTGTGTGGGTCGTATCGGTGCCTTTCGCGGGCCTGTTCGGCATCCCCACCGGGGCTTGACCAATCGTGCTCGACCAGCGAGTACGCCGGCGGATTCATCTCGGCCGGCCAGTTGAGAGGGATCTGGCTGTCGAACTGAATCAGGTCTCTCGTCGTTTTCCGAAGCTCCTGGATATCATCTCGGCTATCCGAGTCAGGTAACTCCGCGTTTTTGATCGCCATCATATCGGCTCGACCTCGGAGGACGACCGTGGGTACCGGATCGACTCCAGCCGGGAGTCTCGCGTTCACGTCGCGCAATTCGCCGATAAACTGCTGTAACTGCTGTTTCACCGGGGTGACCACCATCGTCCGCGTGTACGTCGGGAAACTCGTCTCAGATGGCGCTCGATTCGCGAGCTGGTCGGGATTCCGCATCGCGTGGATACTGGCCGTGACGGCAGCCAGTGTCTTGCCCGTCCCACAGGCACCCTCTTTCAGATAGTATCCGTGTTCACCGAGGATATCGAGGAACGTCTCGATTGCCTCACGCTGGTCTTCATACACGGTGTCGTATGTGAAGTACGGCGTCCACCCAGCATCAATCTCTGTCGTCGCCACTGAAGCCGGTGTCTGTCGCGTGTCTGTCCCCTCGAGTTGTCCTGCATCTGTCGGAGGAAGAGTCTCAATCGAGTGCGAGGTTAAGTCGTCAGGGGCTTGCCCAGCCTCCTGTTTCACGATTATAGTGTAGCCAAGCTGGATGTATTAATCTTTACTCCAGCCCCTCTGGTCGTTTATTCGCTGTTTGACGACGAGTAAATATCCGAGAGGGTCACTGAGGCACTGGTACAATATTATCCAGCCACAAAACGAGATGCACTCAGTATCTCTGGGATATGAGGATATCACCACACCGCTGTTTCGGCTACCCGCCGAGCACCGTGGCAAGCGCTTTGTACAGACCGAATCCAATAGCGATGGAACTCACGAGTGTGATGAGCCAAAATCCGATTGTGATGCCGATTTTCCGGCGTGAGACACCCGCCGAGCCGCCGGCAAGTCCGCCGCCGATGACTCCAGAGATAATGATGTTGTTGAACGATATTGGGATTCCCAGGGTGATCGCCAACTGTGCGATAATGAACCCCGGGACCAGCGCGGCGATAGAGCGCCGGACCCCCAACTGTGCGTACTCTCGAGAGGTCGCCTGAAGCAGTTTGGGTGCGCCCATCCACGCACCCGCGAGAATCCCGGTCGCTCCGAGTGCGAGCAGCGTAATGCTGGGCAATCCGAGTTCGATCCGGTAGAGATTCTCGAGTGGGCCAGTCGCCAGCCCCACTTGACTGCCGCCACTCGAGAAGGCGACGACACTTCCGAGAAAGATGAGAAAAGAGCGGATCCCTTCATCGACTGACGCTTGCGTCCGCCGCCGAATCACCTGAAACGACACTCCAGCGGCGACGATTGTGACGAGAACAATGGCGAGATCGAAATCCGCGACCGTCGGCGTCTCGACCTGTCGGGCGATCACCCCCGCGATGGAGCTTTGCTTGGTCTCGGGTGGCGAGGGTAACACGCCGAGTTGGATATTCGCGATAATCCCGCCGACAACTGCCGCGAGAAGCGGGACACCGACGGTTTCCGGAATATCATCGCGCCGGAGGATAGTAGCCGTCAAAAAAGCGAGTCCGCCAGAGACGACGGGAACGAGCGCCCAAAATATCGCGATACGGCGGTAGGTATCGGTAGCCGGAGCGCCGCCGAGCGAGAGCCCCACACCCACCATCGCGCCCGTCGTGGCGAAGGCTGCCGGGACCGGATAACCGGTGTACACACCGAACGCCATGAAGCTGGTCGCGGTCAGCAGTCCCGCTGTCGCCGCCAGCGACGTGATCTGAACGCCGTTGATCAGGCCCGCCCCGACCGTCTCTGAAATGGCACCGCCCTGACTGAGAGCGCCGAGCGCGGCGAGAACACCGATGAGAAAGGCTGCTTGCATCGTCGAGATGGCGTCGGCACCGATTGCCGGAGCGAACGGCGGCGAGTTGCTGTTCGCCCCGACCGCCCACGCCGTCGCGAGGCTGGTGAGTGTCGCCAACAGTATAAGCCCCCAAAAGACCGCTCCCGTCACAGTTACTGCTCCCCACTGACGGGTATACAGTGCATAATCCCCTCTTCAACAGAGGCAGTAATGAATATTTCCCTATCGCCATTGGACCGAGACGCCCTGGTCGAAACCCAGTGTGTCCACATCCGAGCAATAGCAGAGAGGTGACGACAGTCGCGAGTCCAAACGCACATGATTCTGATTTTTCTCAATGCGAGATAGAAACCAACACAGCAGAACCTACGCGTGACCTCGAAATCGCATTCGATTGGGGATACCGCATCAACACGGTTCCGACGGACGGCCGCCGTAGCGACAATCCAGAACAGGTTCGCCACGGCCGGATATCGGGTTTCTGCTCGTCGCTTTCGTCGAGTGGCTCGGTGACGGCGTTGCCTTGTTCGATCGGCCTCGTTAAATACTCAAAGCGTCACTTCCGAGCGTGATCACTCGGTGAAGGGATCCTCTCGTCATCGGAGCGAAACAGCTGGGTGTGTCTGGCCTCTCAACCGTTCCCGTGAGGAGGTGGCCGGAATTCACGCCCGAACTCGTCGCGAACCTCTGGGGGTCACGGAGATCCTCTCCTAGTGTCCTGTGACACTTCTGTCGCACCACACCACTCTTAGCGATAACACCCGAGCAACCGACCAGTACTAAGCAATCATCACGGAACACGTTCAGAGACTGAACTCCCGGACGACTACCGCGGTAGCTGCACCACTCACGAATCCCACCGCATGTGCGAGTATGTTGACGAATCCACCGTCGCGAACAATTTCGAGTGGGAACATTAGAGAGACGAGCAGACAGACGACGACAGCGTACCCCCCAATCTCGACAATACTCACGGCATGCTGTTTCACTCGATGGCGGATCTGTGAGGGTCGGCGCAGGTCAGACCGCAACACGAGCCCAACCGCCCGCACGAGAACAGCCAGTGTCAGAAGTGCGGTGATCGTGGGCGTGAGAATCTCGTTCGTGACGGTGAGAACGCCGAATGTAGCCAGGATGACGAACAACACCGTATCTGCGCCGGTAGTGGCGTCGTACTCGTCGACGACAACGAACCCGATCCCAGCAAGAGCCACTCCACCGAGACCACTCACGATCCCGGAGAATCCTTTTGAGGTGGCCCCGTCGGCGATCAGACCAGCGTGTCGATACAAGACCACGTAATCGATCACGGAGGTCAGAGGCGGCACTATCACGAGCAAAACGACGACAGTGACCCAGAATTGGGTTCGTGCCTGCAGTCTCGCCGAGTAGAGTCGGAGTCCACACACGATTGTGATGATATATCCGGCCAGATTAGAGGAAAGGTGTGTCATCGAACCGTGTGCGAACGCTGATGTCCATATGGTGACCGGGCGAGGATCACCGAACGTGAACACGACCTCTGTGTACAGACTATCAGACAGTGAAAAATGAACGAGAACGAGGACCGTCGGTATACTCAGAGAAAGCACCGTGTCGAGAGCGGCCAGTCTCCACTCTCGATGTTCATTCACACCCATCCCTGCTCTGGGAGATATCACCCACAGTTCAGAAGGTTTCGGTGCGATTGCGCCCGAGACGCACAAAAATGCACTCTGATGGCGGTATCGCTCCCGCCGTCGAGCGAGCCGTCTGGGTCTGCTGTCGCTACATGTGACTGTCTAACTGAGTGATCTGACGTTCCGGGCCGAAGCTGAAGACATCGACGAACTCGAACATTTCGTCGCCGTCGGCATCGCGCAGGCGACCGTATGCCGCCCAACTGTCGGCACTGGCACAGACTGCAGTAATTTCGTGAGTCGTCTCAGTGAGAGGCCGCTCCTCTTTCATGAACGTCACGAATGCCTCACGGTCGCCAAACGTGCGGTCGGGGCGGCGCTGGACGAACGAGGGGGCCAGTAGAGACTCCAATGCATCGTACTCGCCGGCATCGAGTCGCTGGTAGTACGCGCGCACCCGGCTCTCCTGATCCATACTCAAGCTACGGGGCCAAACACAAGAACGTTATCGCGAATGCCACTCCAGGTATCAGATGGAGTATCACCTCCCAACACGCGACCAAGCTGAGCAGCCGAGTGACCCAGAACGGCACCACCGTGATCGTAGCCGTCCAGCGATGGTGGTTAGGATTTCTCCACCGAATCGAGCACCTCAACCTCGCCCGAGTGTGGGAATCTGTAGCGACGCCCAGTCCACTCAAACTCATCGACGAGCATCGCCCCACATCCCGCCACCGGCAAAAGCAGCAGTCCCAGATACGCACACAGGAAGTTCACGCGCCTGATACCGAGCCGAGCGTACATCACTGCCGAGGCACCTGTCACCGAGAGGGCCATCGGGACCGGGAACAACAGACCGGCGATGAGAAACACACCACTAACGAGTAGTCCCGACGCCCATCCAGCGTTGACACCGAAAATCCGACCGAACCGGATCAGTCGGTTGCGAACGCTGTGGAGTTCGCCCGAGACCTCGACGCGAGTCACCATCGACCGCACGGGGTGAACGCGCGTGAGACGCTGTGTGAGAAGATAATCGTCACTGAGCACGTCACGGAGTTGGTCGGTCAACTCCGGCACTGATACTGTCAGTTCCGATCGCGTGAATACGACGCCTCCACCCCAGGCAGTGTTGGCGACCCCGCCCAACTGCAGGTAAAATGCGAGTGTGAATAAGACCCCATACCACGGTTCGAACAGTCGCCACCACCCGCGCCCGGCAAAGAACGGCACTGCCGTCGATGGCCCGTGTGTTTGGCCGGCGGCGACGAGTCGGTCGAGCCAATCCGGGCCCCGCTCGAAGTCGTCGTCGGTCCAGACGAAGCGGTCGTGGCGAGCGTGTGTCATCCCGTGTGCGAGCGCGTTGGCTTTCCCCGAACATCCCTCAGGTTCGCCAGCAATCAGTATCTCGACCCCCTTTG
>JAQCMZ010000405.1 GCA_028274825.1 Haloferacaceae archaeon | reverse complement strand
GCATCTTCTCGGCACCCCATTCGTCCATCAGGAACTTCATCCGGGCGTTGAATCGGTTGTCACGGTCACCGTATTCGCGGAAAAGACCGGACATCCCAGCCGCAAGATCACCGGCCTGTTCCGGGGGAACCCACACGTCGATATCACGGGCGAGGCGAGGTTCCTTCCGGGAGAGCCCACCGCCGATCCGGATATTGAATCCGAGGTCGCCGTTCTTCTCGGCGGGTTCGAATGCAAGATCGTTGATATCGCCTTGTCCACAGCCTTGATCACATCCCGTCACCGACACCTTCCACTTCCGCGGCAGATTCGAGTAATCGTCGTTGCCCTTGAACGTCTCGTTGAGTTTCTCGGCAACCGGCCACGCGTCAATGTGTTCGTGTTTGTCTTTCCCGGCAACTGGACAGCCGACAATATTCCGCCAGGAGTCACCGCAGGCCTGCTGAGTTGACAATCCGTGGGCTTCCAGTGTGTCGAAGATATCCGGGACGTCTTCTAAGTTTATCCAGTGGAGTTGGATCGACTGGCGGGTCGTCCAATCACAGTAAGCGGCACCGAACTCGGGGTTCTCGACAGGACCACTCGCGTATTCGTTGGCGATCTCACCAACAACCTCGAGTTGGCCTGGCTTGAGAACGCCGTTCGGCGTCCCAATCCGCATCATGAAGTAGCTCTCTTGGCCGGACCGCTGGTGGTATAGCCCCCACCATTTGAACCGCTCGAACCACGCGTCGTGTTCGTCTTCCGGAATGGAATCCCAGCCCTGCTCTGCAAACCGCTCGAGGTGGTCTCGAATCTCACTCCCGTAGACCTCAGATTTCCACTTTTCGGTCTTGGTCGGCATATCTATACCACAACACGACAACAATATAATATCTGCAATCTCGACAAACCTCCCCGCCTCTGCGGGAAACCCGACAGACTTGCCGTTACTCTGCCGCCGCCAATCGTGTCCGTTTCCGGGGAATATGAACGCTCTCGGGGACAACAGAGTAGAATTCGCCGTCGTCAGGGTTGATGACACGACCGGCAGTGAGCCAGTCGGTCACGCCACTCTCGCCACACTGAATACACTGCCCGGCGAACCGGGCCTCGATATTCGGTGGGTCCACACCCACTTCGACGATCCCTTCGGCGAGAAAGTCCGCAAGATCACAGGTACAGAACTCATGCCGGGCGATACGCCATAGGTCGCTGACGTTCACCACTCGGGAGTCGTTGACGCTTATCCAGGCTCCATCGTCCAACTGGTGGAGATCTGTGGTCATGTAATGTATCTATGACTTCCGGACGCCTGAGTCGTTCGCTTCCGGCGGAATTGCCGGGAGATACCCAGAGACTTGAGACAGAGCCATCATGACCGCCGAATTCGAGACTGTAGCCTGCTATCAGTGTGCGTCAGAGATAGGCGGCGTTATTTGCTGGTATGACAAAGTACGGGCATGGATTACTTATGAGTAATAGCTTATCCTGTCGGAATATTAAGTAGATTCGATGAGAAATACCGATAATATGACGCGGATTGATACTCAGCGCACATACGCTGACGTTGCGCCTGAACTGTTTGACTCGCTACAAGAGATGAGACGCCTATGACAGAAGACACAGGCACAGACAAAGACCGGGACGTTTCAACAGACCATCTTGACGATATCGATGATGGGTGTGGCTGTGCCGAGGTGTGGGAGTATATGAGTGATAAGCGAGAAAACGAAGACGAATCAACGGAGGCTAGCGCCGACGACTGAACTGAGCGATTCCGTCTGGTTTGTGCCTCGATCAGGGATTTCTGGTCGGGGCCGGCTTTGGAGCCACAACGACGGTCGTTGCCAGTTCGATATTCAGTATGGAAGCGAACCACGCACGACTATTCTACGTTCTCTGCGCGAGGGTTGTGTCGATTTGAGTCGTCTTATTGACTACTGAGTGACCCCGAGAGTACGGCGAGGGGAACATCTCACTGTTCAGGAAGACGACCACCGTCGACTGCGACATTCTGCCCACTGATATACGACGCCCAGTCACCCAGGAAAAACAGAATGGGCGCGGCCACGTCGTCAAAACGTGCCGCCCGCCCTCGAGGGAACGAGGAGACATCAGACACGGTATTCTCGACGGCAAACGGAGACACTGCATTGACCGTTACGCCATCGTCTTGTGTGTCAGCCGCGAGCATTCGTGTAAACATCAAAACGCCGGTCTTCCCGACAAAGTACGGAAAGTTCACAGGAGGCGAGTGCATCCGGTCACAGTCTGCGAATCCAATGTTGATAATTCGGCCCCATCCAGTGTCTCGCATCCCACCGATTGCTCGTCTGCTACACAACACTGTCCCGTAGAACGTAGTCTCGACGGTGTCACGCCAAGCTGCCCACTCGATTTCCTCCCAGTGACGGGCATCGAAATTGCCGACATTGTTGACCAGAATATCCACCTCTCCGAGCTCCGCCTCCACCGCAGCGAACATCGAATCGACAGACTCAGGATCTGTAACGTCTCCTTGCACGGTCGTCACCTCGACATCGTAATCACGGGCGTCAGCAGCCGTCGCCTCGGCGGCGTCAGCGCTCGTATGATAGTGTACCGCTACATCGGCCCCACAGGCGGCAATACCCAGCAGCAACTGTCTTCCCACACGTTTCGCGCTCCCCGTCACAAGTGCTGTCCGTCCCGCAAGATCGGGAACCAGTTCCATACTGTCTTTCACTCGCGGAGTCAACTTGAATCCACTCGGATCCTCCCAGGGTGGTCACATCGTGATGCTGTGACGAATGAAAGTTCGTCTCTCGGACTACTCGAGGGCCACTGTCCGGAGAGTGTCCACATTCT
>JAQCMZ010000399.1 GCA_028274825.1 Haloferacaceae archaeon | reverse complement strand
AGAAATCGCCAATTTCTGGCGACACAAACAACTCTGGGAGTCCGAAACTGACGGAGGAGAGGAGTCCCGGGGTGGCCACTCCCAGCGGTCCCACCCGTCACAGTCCATGAGCATCCCCACGGATTCTTCCCGAGGTGGATGCTCGGTGGGTCTGCAACCCTGCAATCTCCACCGCTCAGGATTCGGCCGTCGCCAGACTGCGTCTGGCGGGCAGTCACGCGCAGCGTGACGACGTCTTCAGGCGGAGGAGGATCTCAATGTCTGTGGTCTCTGACCCTCGTGAACCCACAGCACTCGATTGCCGGCGGTAACCGAGAGTCTCTCAGGATCGAACCGTGGTGTGTCGATCAGCGTGACGGTCGTATCCCCCACCCGAGGGTCCTGCTCAGGTGTGGTCGTACATCCGGCCGCAGCAACAAGACCGAGGCTGAGACTCGCACCGGCCAGCACTCGTCGCCGGGAGATTGGGTCTGTAGATGTCCGTGTACCATCTCTATCAGCTAAATTTGACATTTGTTCCAGTCTTACGCGCGAGTCGAATCAATGTTTGTATGGGGATTCTGTGATTGGCTAGTGCCAGAGGCGGGGTTCATTATTGAATTGATTCGGCCACCTTGACGCCAGATGACGGAACTGGACTGTTCGGGTCTGTCCGTCGAGAGCCGAGGTCTAATTCGTCCCCTCGTTTGCTGAGTGTGTCTAGCCTACACAGACTTGTCGAGGGTCACCATCGTTTTGTGGTATTCAACCGACTCCGCCTGGTGGCGGCCTCGTGTAAGAGGGTGTGAGTCAGTTCCGCTTACGGTCGATGAGAAGGCCCGCGTTGGGGCTGTCCAGATTTTCCCCGCTCAGCCGTTATCTCATCATCTGTCAGAAGGGAATAGTAGCTGGGATAGCGTCTAACTGGAACCTTTTTCAGCCCGCCCTCCAATCGTTTCGGCATGCAATACCGGGAGGTTGAGTCGGCAGGGGAATATTTAGCCCGACTGGAGACGGGGGCAGATTGGCGTGGAGAGATTGAGACGCTCGCTCGTGAGGAGAACGTTGAGGCTGGATGGTTTAATGCGATGGGAGCCGTTCAGGACGCAGAAGTGTGGTTTTACGACCACGAGACGACAGAATACCGGTCCGTCACCTTCGACGAAGAACTTGAGGTGGCCGCTTGCGTGGGTAATGTCGCGCGATTAGAGGGAGACATCTTCGCACACACGCATGCAATACTGTCGAGAGAGAGCGGCCAAGCGTTAGCGGGCCATCTTAACGGAGGGACTGTATTTGCTGGCGAGGTGTATCTCCGGGCGTTTGAAAAACCACTCGTGAGAGAATTCGACGACACCACCGAGTTGGACCTGTGGCTGTGAGTTGGGATCGGTTTTCAGCCGGAGCACAGTCGGTAGCAAGCCGGAATTCATGAGACCCGAAGACGAACAATACTTCAGTCGGATCGAGGAACAACTCGAAGCCGCATTCGACCGTGCGGAGGCCGCTCGTCGACAAGGTCGCGACCCCGAACCAGAGATCGAGATTCCCGTCGCCAGAGACATGGCAGATCGCGTCGAAAATCTCCTCGAGATTACCGGTGTCGCCAAGCGAGTCCGGGAACTGGAAGGAGAGATGTCTCGTGAAGAGGCCGCTCTCGAGTTGGTCAAAGACTTCGTTGACGGCAGTGTCGGAAGTTTCGAGACCCGCGCAGACAAAGTCGAGGGCGCCGTCAGAACGGCTGTCGCGCTCCTGACTGAGGGGGTTGTGGCCGCACCAATCGAGGGAATCGACCGAGTAGAGCTGCTCGAGAACGACGATGGAACCGAGTTCATTAACGTGTATTATGCGGGCCCGATCCGCTCGGCCGGAGGAACTGCACAAGCGTTGTCCGTGCTGGTGGCCGACTACGCGCGCAGCCTCCTCGGAATCGAAGAATTTCACGCCCGCGAACAAGAAACCGAGCGATACGCCGAGGAGGTGGGGCTTTACGATAAGGAGACCGGACTTCAGGCCACACCGAAACCGAAGGAGATCAAGTATATCGTCAAGCATCTCCCAATTATGCTGGACGGAGAGGCGACCGGCAGTGAAGAGGTGTCAGGCTTCCGTGATCTCGAGCGCGTCGATACCAACTCCACCCGCGGGGGGATGTGTTTGGTTCTCGCGGAGGGAATTGCGCTCAAAGCGCCCAAAATCCAGCGATACACTCGGAATCTCGACGAGGTAGAGTGGCCGTGGTTACAGGAGTTGATCGACGGGGCGATAACCGGGACTGACAGCGACGAGCAAGACAACATCGATGACGCCGCTGTCGACACAGGTGGGGGAGACGGCGATGATGTCGAGTCCGCAAAGGCTGGCAGCCAAGACGGGCCGATCCGACCGGATGCCTCAAAAAAGTTCCTTCGGGATCTTATCGCTGGTCGGCCAGTTTTTTCACACCCGAGCGAATCTGGCGGGTTTCGACTGCGATATGGTCGCGCCCGTAATCATGGCTTCGCCACGGCGGGCATCCACCCGGCGACGATGCATCTCGTTGATGACTTCCTCGCCACGGGAACTCAAATCAAGACAGAACGCCCAGGGAAGGCAGCCGGTGTCATCCCAGTCGACAGTATCGAAGGGCCGACAGTCAAGCTGGCAAACGGCTCCGTGCGCCGGATTGACGACCCTGAGGAAGCCAAAGCAGTGCGAAACGGCGTCGAGAAAGTGCTTGATCTCGGTGAATATCTGGTCAACTACGGCGAATTCGTCGAAAATAATCATCCACTCGCGCCAGCCTCCTACACCTACGAGTGGTGGGTCAAGGAATTTCAGACGACCGACGCACGTGTCCAGGCACTCCAGGATGACCCGCGGATCGATCTGACAGAGCCACCCGTCGACACTGCGCTGACCTGGGCCGAAGAGTACGACTGTCCGCTTCACCCCACGTACACGTACCTCTGGCATGATATCACGGTGGATACATTTCTTGTGCTCGCCGAGGCAGTTGAGGATGGGGAGACTAACGATGGCGCTCTCGTACTCGAACGCACAGAGACGACTCAGGTCGGTGTCGAGTCGCTTCTATTAGATCACTCACAGGCGGATGATACGCTTCGGATTCCCGAGTGGCGGCCGTTCGTCCGCTCGCTCGGATTTGACACGAAACTTCGGCGTGAGTGGACCGTCTCCGATATCTCGGCGGAAGCCCGTGAGTACGCTGGCGGAGACAACGCGATTCGGGCGATTAATCAGGTTGCTCCGTTTGAGTTGCGCGAGCGTGCGCCAACCCGGATTGGGAACCGAATGGGGCGCCCGGAAAAGTCCGAAAGCCGTGATCTGTCGCCGGCTGTTCACAGTCTCTTTCCGATCAACGAGGCCGGTGGATCCCAACGAAATCTCGCCGATGCGTCCCGTCAGATGGATGATCAAGGGCGTCGCGGTGTCTTAAACCTCGACGTCATACAACGGGAGTGTCCCGACTGTGGAGACCAGACATTTCGAAATCGGTGTCCCCGGTGTGAGGCACACACAGAGCCACACTACGAGTGCGGTGATTGCGGGACCGTCTGTGAACCGGATACTGCCGGTCGCGTCGAGTGTCCCCGCTGTGAGTGGGAGGTGACTGCCGCGACCGAACGGGAAATCGATCTGAACACAGTCTACCGCGATGCTCTCGAGAATGTCGGTGAACGCGATTCTGCCTTCGAGATTCTCAAGGGAGTCCAGGGGCTCGTCTCGACAAATAAACCGCCAGAGCCGCTGGAAAAAGGGATTTTACGCGCAAAAAACGGTGTCACGGCGTTCAAAGATGGTACTGTCCGGTATGATATGACGGACCTCCCTGTCACGGCTGTCCGACCTGAGGAGCTGGATATCTCTGTGGACCACCTGCTCGAACTCGGTTACGAGGAGGATATCAACGGAGAGCCACTGCAACACGATGACCAGCTTGTCGAGTTGAACGTTCAGGATATCGTCCTCTCGGATGGTGCTGCCGAGCATATGTTGAAGACTGCTGATTTCGTTGACGACCTGTTAGAGCAGTATTATGATCTTCCCGCGTTTTACCAGCTCGACGAGCGTGAGGATCTCGTCGGTGAACTCGTGTTCGGGATGGCACCACACACGAGTGCTGCAACTGTCGGGAGGGTGGTGGGCTTTACTTCAGCCGCCGTCGGATACGCTCATCCGTACTTTCATGCCGCGAAACGACGAAATTGCTACCATCCCGACACGAAACTCTGGGTTGAAGACGAATCCGGGGAGTTGCGATACGAGCGCTTTGACGACTTCGTCGAGAAATATCTCGATCGATCCGACATCGAGTACGACGACTTCGGAACAGCGGTTGGTCGACTCGAAGATGTCGACACCGAGGTTCGTGTCCCGTCACTGACGAGAGAGGGTGAACAGGTGTATCGGCCCGTCGAGGCAGTGAGTAAGCACCGAGCCCCAGATCACGAGGTCCGAATCAGCACTCGGTCCGGTCGGTCGATAACCGTCACCCCGGACCACGAGGCCCACGTGTACGAGGCCGACACGGACGAACTCGTGGGCAAGGCGGCAAGAAATCTGGAGACGAGCGACCGTCTTGTGACTCCGCGCTCGATAGAGTTGAGCGACTCTGCGGAGACGCCGACTCGAGTCGACTTGCTCGAGGAAGTCGTCGATTCGGAAACAGTTCCGACTGACCGGCTCATGATCGATGGGCTGGATGAGGATCGGCTGTACGAACTCCTCAAAGAGACGCTCACAGAGAGCCAAGACGACAGAGTCGATTCGCTCAATAATGTTGCCGACGCTCTCGACACGAACACGCTGCGTGACTCCCTGTCTCAGGGGAGTTTCTCCGCGGCCTCTCTCAGGCAGTGTTTTTCCTCCACTGAGAGTTTTCTCGAGTTTGTTCCGGAAACCATCACGCTCGGGATGAGAGGTGACCGAGCCGAAATTGACCGATTCGTTGAACTCAACGAGCGCGTCGCGACGCTGCTGGGGGTTTACGCGGCGACAGGATTCACTCGCGAGCAGGACACGCCGAACCAAATCGTCCATCAGACGACGATCCGTGGAACTGATAAGGAGACGTGTAAGTTTCTCGAGAGCGTTTTCAGCGCGACGTTCGGCGTTGACTCACACGTACAGAATCAGACAGCGGTGACAGCTCCCGGGCAGCTTCTGGGTGTCTTTTTCGACACAGTCCTGGATGCCGGCATCCGCGCCCATTCAAAACGCGTTCCAAATCAGATCCTCGGCGCGTCCAAAGATATTGTCGCTGCGTACCTCGCCGGATACGTTACCGGAAGCGACACCGCCGACGGAGGACTGCCTCAGCTGAAGACAACGACGGTCAGTGACGAACTCAAAGAGGATCTACTCGCCCTGCTGAGCAGGCTCGGTACGAGTGCCACAGTCGAACCCGCGGAGCAGGTGCAATTACCTGACGAGTTCTCGGAAGTTTATGCCACAGACGACGAGCCACTCACGGCACAGGCCTACGAGATTTCCATCTCTTCGGAGGCCGCAGTCAAGATTTCAGAGCACGTGAGCCCGCATCTGGTGGGAAACTGGAATCGACTCGCACGCAACACAACCGGAGAGGTGTCCGGACGGCGAGTGTTCGACGGCGGAGCCGAGGAGTATCTGTTAGATACGGTCGAAAAAACCGAACTCACCAAACCCGACACCGAACACGTCTACTGTCTTACCGTCGAGGGAACCCATTCACACATAGCCAATGATATCTCGGCAAAGCAGTGTGACGGTGACGAAGATTGTGTGATGCTGCTTATGGACGGTCTTCTCAACTTCTCGAAAGAGTTCCTCCCAGACCAGCGCGGGGGAAGCGTCACCGAGGATTCCAGCGTTATCGCAGTCGATCCTGACGGGCAGATCCGGTATCTGACCTTCGACGAACTCTGGAAAGAGCTTGAGGCTCCAGTCGAGGTCGATGGAAAATTCCGGAAACGAACCTGTGCGTTCGAGGGCTGGCAAACGTACGCGTTCGATGAGAATCACCAATCGAGCCTCCAGCCAATCGAGAAGGCAATCCGGTATCCTGCCGCCGCCGACGAAACGCTGCTTCGTGTCGAGACAGAGTTTGGCCGCTCACTGGAGATCACACCAAATCATAGTCTCTTTCGCTATGCTGACGGGATCGAAGAGGTCGCCGGTGACGATCTCGAGAAAGGTGACCTCATCGTTGCCCCACGGCAACTCGACATCGAGACGGGGTCGGGGGCCGCCGTCGATATCGATGTTGCCGAGTGCGTGGACGACCCATGCGTCTTGGGCACCGACGACAACAGGGACGATCTTCGACGGGCAAAGAATCACCTAGAACGGGACGATGAGATGTCTGTCGCTGTTGATGCTGGAGCTGCTTTCCGGGCCGGGAAAAACAACTCCCTGCTGGAGAAATCGAGGGGCGCCGAGACTGTCGTTCGAGACCGGGATAAAACCCAGAATGCGTCGGTTGGACGACAGAGGTCCGTCAGAGGAATCCAGCGGAATATTCCAATAGATGAAGACTTTGCGTGGCTGCTCGGGATATTCACTGCCCAGGGGTCGATGTCGTCTGCCGTACCGACAATCCGCAGTGGTGACGACGAGCTCGCACGGCAGATCAACCGCGTCACGAAGAATACGCTCGACGTTGAGCCTGACGTTCGGACGTCGGACAACGGGGACGAGATTAGCTTCCCTGCTGTGTTTGCGGATGTCCTGCTCGAACTCGGATTCAGTGACCCAGAGTCGCACCGGTCAGGCAATCGAGTCGTCCCTGACCCGATTCAGCGGGGCGAAAAGCCAGTTATCACGGCGTTCCTCCAGGGATTCGTCGCCGGCGACGGCAACGGCAATGACGACGGAGACGACAGCGGCGACAGTAACGAGACGACCGACAACAATACTCACGGCGACGGCAACGGCGACGACCAAACGACGATGAGCTTCCACACGACGAGTCAGAAGCTCAAAGACGGGCTGGTGTTCCTCCTCCACCGTCTCGGGATCGTCGCGGACGTGTCGGCGTGCGACCGTGATGGCCCTCAGCAACAGACCTACGACGTGACCATTTCGGGCGAGGGTCACGGCACTCCTCTTGAAGAGATTCTTGAGGGACAAAACCTCCATCAGTCGAAGCGTCTGGTCGTGTCGACCCCTGAGGAACTCGTGGATCTTCGGGAGATGGATATCCCCGACGTGAGCCGAACGATCCCGGAAGGGTTGCACCGGCGGGACAACATTGGCCTAGCGACACTCGAGCAGATCGTCAACGAACTCGACGGGAGTGATCTCCCGGAACGGGCTGGTGAGAAACTCGACAAGATTCGACCGCTTGTCGAGGGTGACCTCTCGTATCTCCGTGTGGAGAGTATCGAGCCAATCGAGTATGATGGGCATCTTTACGATTTACAGGTCGGCGGCGACCCGATTTTCACGGCGAACTGGTTGTACGCTCACAACTCGATGGACGCGCCGTTGGTCATGTCGTCACGGGTCGACCCCACGGAGATTGATGATGAAGCGCATAACATGGATATTGTCCGGGAGTACCCGCTAGAGTTCTACGAGGCGGCCCGAAAAATGGCAGATCCGAGCGAGGTCGAAAATCTCGTCCAACTCGGCGCAGATACACTCGAAACCGACGACGAGTATCAGGGATTCGACCACACTCACGACGTGACAGATATCGCGATGGGGCCGGATCTTTCAGCCTACAAAACCCTCGGCTCGATGATGGACAAAATGGACGCTCAGTTGGAACTGGCACGGAAGCTTCGAGCCGTCGACGAGACGGACGTGGCCGAACGTGTTATCGAGTATCACTTCCTGCCGGACCTGATCGGGAATCTCCGGGCGTTTGCCCGCCAGGAGACTCGGTGTCTGGACTGTGGGGAAAAGTACCGGCGTGCCCCGCTAACGGGCGATTGTCGGGAGTGCGGGGGGGATGTCATCCTGACTGTCCACCGTGGGTCTGTAAACAAGTATATGGACACGGCAATCGAGGTGGCTGATCGGTTTGACTGTCGACCATACACCAAACAGCGGCTGGAGGTTCTCAAAAAGTCACTCGAGTCGGTGTTTGAAGATGACACCAACAAACAATCTGGTATCGCTGATTTCATGTGATCTGCCGAGACCAAACGTATCATCAGGCGAGCAATGAACCGTATCTCTCGCAGGAAACCATCGTGGAAAAATTACACGGAACGTTTTTACATGAAACAGCCATACTTTCTCGTATGGGAATAGGTTCGGATATGTATCGACAGCAGATCCTCGATCACTACAAAAACCCCAGAAACTACGGGGATATTGAGGAGCCGGACATTTCACACACCGGTGAAAATCCTTCGTGTGGGGATACAATCGAGATGCAGATCAAGCTTGACGATGCAAACGAAACTATCGAATACGTCTCCTTCACCGGTGACGGCTGTGCTATTTCGATGGCTTCGACGAGCATGCTCTCTGAACAGCTTCAGGGAATGACACTCGAAGAGCTCGACGAGATGGAAACTGACGACGTCACTGAGATGCTCGGGGTCGACATTTCGCCGATGCGAATCAAGTGTGCAGTGCTAGGTCGCCAAGTCGCTCAAGACGGCGTTAAACTCCACGAGGGTGAAGGCACCGTCGAAGACCTGGATATTACTGACACTGAAGTCTGAACAGCGATAGAGGCCCCAGACAGGTGTCTCGAGGCTCGCTTCGGAGAGACTCTGCGTCATGACCGCACTTTGGGACATCCTGAGCCCGCTGGTCTTTTATCTTAACTGCTCTAAGTACGCGCATGAGCGAAAGCGACGAGTTCGACAAAGAAGCTGAGCGAGAGAAACTCCGCAAAAACCTGGAGCGTGACGAACAAAAGCGCCAGCACACACAACACATGAGTGAACTGCTGTTGAAAGGCGCGACAATGACAAATCGTCACTGTGAGGACTGTGGTGATCCTATCTTCAGTCATAACGGTCAGGAATTTTGTCCGACCTGTTCGCAGTCTGGCGGGAATGCTGGTAATGTGACAGCCAGCAATCAGCCCGAGACGGCTGAACATCAGCAGAGACAATCCGGGCAGGAGTATCAAGACACGGAGACAGCCGAACTCACGGGACAGAATGACACTGATGAGAGTCGCCAAACCAGCGTCAGAGCGCAGAGATCAACTGGTGGTGAGGTGAAACCTGAAGCTGATGCGAGCGGTGGAACCGCAGAACGAGCCGCCGCTCGAGACCCGCAACTCGAGAGTGAAACTGTGTCTGACCAGTCAGGTCCAGACCAGGAGACCCATGCCAGAGCACAACCGAGAGATAGAGTTGACTCCGGTGTCACCGCCCCTGGTGTAGAACCCAACAAACCACAGGCTGGTAGCGTCGATTTGAGCGAGGCCCGGAAGTCGTTGGCACAGACTGTTACCAAGTTCGCACGGGCAGCAGAGAACGCAGAAAACCCTCGACGGGCACAGGAGTACCTGAAAGCTGCCCGAGAGGCGGCCGAAGCACTGGACCCGCTCCGGTGAACCACTAGGATGAGACTCAGAGGAACTCGCCTCCAACCGTCTGTCGAACGGCAAGAATAGACCAGTTTTCAACACCCCATCGCCTCAGCGGTGCGCCTATTGGCGGGGGTTCAGGTGTCGTGTCGACCAGGGGAACGCCTCGTGTCTTATCCGTTCTCAACAGCTGATTCCTCAAGAGACTGTGGTCGAAGGGATTCGTTTGGCGTTGAACCTGGACTGATCTGACCAGACGAAGCGGGCAGGCTGCCAGACTGTCCGTCTCACAGCATCTGCTCGTGTTAGTTCTTCACGAGTGAACTCGAGGGCGTGCAAGTGGCCGTGGCAGGCGACCGGTGCTATACGGTGAGTGTCACCGCTGAGTGGGCTGGGACAGCTAACAGTCCCTCCTTACCAGTCCGACACGGGTGGCCTGACTGGAGGTGTCAATCTCGAGTTCTGGGGGACTGTCTTGTACGCATGTCCTCCCACGGCCCGAGCCGTTAGCGTCCGTGCTAGTCACGTTGTGAGACTACTCTTTCATCACAACCACATTCCAGAAATTGTGTGTGGAACTCCCAACGATAACAGGGGTGCTGTTGTGCGAGGACCCCTGTGATGGGACGGCGATACTCGACAGTGGGTGGGTTGTAGTCTGTGAGTTTCAGCAGGTTCAATGTCCCGAAAGGACTGGTATGTGGTTGCGCCAGTCGGTCGAGCAGCCGTGGACTGTCAGACTGTCTCGTGTGCGAGTAGTGTCTGATTCAGACGACTGGTGACAGGGCCATATCCAGGTATCTGCAGGGTAGTAGACCCGTGTTGGAGACAATATGGGCTATTGCTTGGTGGGATGAGATACGATGTCACATATTTTCAGCTATATCGGGCTTCTTACCGGAGTAGTGCGAATATGTCTGTATGTCACCGAGTTTCGAGCCCGGGGCCAGTAGCGGGACAGTGATGGCGACGTTAGAGCGGCCAACAGCCGAGACTGAGACAACACTCGCAATTGTCGCTGACCCACACGTCGCGGTTCGATCAGAGGGTAGTTCCAAGCTATTTCACCTGACCGAATCACATCTCCGCAATACAGTTGCTGATATCAATCATCGGAATGTCGATGCGGTGTTTTCAGTTGGTGACCTTACGAAAGACGGCGAGTCCTGGAACTTCGAGGCTGTCGACGCAGTCCTGGCAGAGCTAGACGCACCCTTTCACGCAGTTCCGGGGAATCACGATGTGTCGAAAACTCGGGATAACCATCAGACACCGCCCATCGACGCGTTCGCCGAGCGGTACGCACCTGCCAGCGGGTTCCCCTTCCATATTCAGGTCGGCGATGTGGATGTGGTAGGGCTCAACACCGCCGGCACGGAGTCGTTTCTCACAGACACACATCAAGGAGGGATTGCGACCGCAGCCCGCCCTGCGGCACGAGAGGCGGTAGAAACTGCAGACGACCCGATAGTGTTGTCACACTTTAATTTGCCCGCCACGTTCGACCAGCTCCGCGCCCACCGAGACGATGTCGCTCCGGATATGGGGATTCCCCCGACGACGCGTGATGGAGCGGCGATACGTGACCTACTCGCGAGTGGAGATCCTGCTGTCGTGTTCACCGGGCATCTTCACATGCCCGGAACCGTCTCTGACGGGACTGTCCGAGAAGTGATGATGCCGACAACGTGTTCGTTTCCGCAGGCGTACTGTACGGCTACTGTCGGGCTGAACGGAACAACCGTCAGATTCCATCCAGTCGCCAGTGCTGCGGGCCTGCGCACCGGCTTTACTATCCGGTCACAGTCTTCGACGACGAGTGGGGAGTTGGCTGCGATAGCCGCTAACCGGCTGGCACGGTTCCCGTTAGTCGAGAGATAATCGAATTGTCAGTCTCTGCTTGATATCCTCCTCCGCGTGACCGCGGCCGAATCCCACGCCACCGCTGAATTGGGAGTGTCAGGTGTCCAGACTGCCACGCGAGCACACCGTTGGAATCGGTGTGTAACCGGGCGACGGGCAGTCTCCTGGGAGTGGCCACCCCGGGACTCCTCTCGTCTGTCGTGCTCGGATTCCCAGTGTTGTGTTGGCCACGGGGAGTCCGACAGACTTCGGCAGACTCGGAGTGACTTCCTCTGCAACTGTTCGCCCCCGGTGGTTGGTGTGTGATTCCCACATCGGGCCACACCCTGCCCTGTTTCCAGTGTGGGCGGACACTCGAACCGCCAGTTGGTGGCCGCTCGGCTACACTGGGGTCGTCCCCAGTGCGCCGACACTCACAGAGACGACAGTGTGGAGCAAACATAGTCCGCAATTGGCGCTGTGACAGCGCGTATTCACGCCGTGAACGGCGTGGGA
>JAQCMZ010000392.1 GCA_028274825.1 Haloferacaceae archaeon | reverse complement strand
AAAGGGTCCTGCTGCAGCAAGAAATACGGGGATTGACAAATCGAACGGGGAATATATTGCATTTTTAGATGCAGATGATATGTGGTTATCTAAAAAAACGGAGCTACAGATCAAGCAGCTACGTTCTGATTCCGCAGATTTCGTTTATTCTGACCAATATAAACCAATTTGCTCTAGAACAAATCTCTCCAGAAAAATGGAAATATGACGAATCAATTGAACTTTGTTCCGATAAGCAACCACATGTCTCTTATTTTCGTGAAGTAAATGATATAGGTTCACGCACCGTTATGTGTCGAAAGGAGTGTTTAGATAATGAACTGTTCTGGGAAGAATTACAACTTCGAGAAGATCCCAATTTATGGGTACGAATTCTTTCAGATTTTAAGCCTACAAGAGTAAATATACCACTCGCAGTCAAATTTTATTGAGATGGTTCAATAACGAATGATCAAGAACTGATGTATTCTTCTAGGATTGAATCTATACAAATGCTTGTGGATCGATATCCAGAACTCGCCCCATATGAGAATAGACGAATTTCTGAAGCGAAAATAGAATATGGAGGATATTTAGTTAAAAAAGGAGATAGAAGCAAAGCTAGAAAGTTGATGTGGGATGACCCAGAGAACATTCCATTACCACATAAGATATTACTCACGTTTGCTACCTTTCCACCTGTCGGTGGACAATTAGTGTACTATAGTAGCAATATCCTAATTCAAGATGGATTCCACTCATGGCTTGAGCAGGTTCGTAAATTCATAACTCGACACCGATAATCGTTCAGGGTAAACTAGTCGCTGTAAGTATAATTTCCCCATAAGTCGGATCTATCTATACTTGAACGGATTAGCATAAAAGTTACAACGTGTCATAGAATACGTCTCACACCCTCTGCGGAGTAATTCTCACTGCGTTATGTGACTCCTGAGTGAGGGAGACACTGCAGTTCATCATATATGCAGACGAAGACAGTCGACATATTCTGGGTGAGAACTATTGTCTGACAGGCTCCTGTGGGTAATCGGGCTCACGGAGTCCACTCGTGGCAGTCCTGTCATCTCGCGCAACCGTGCGCGGCCGATAGATCCCACCACACTGAGGCGTGGTAGTAATTGGAAATTTGATTTTCTGTATTCTACAAATGAGGCGAGTGCCTCGGGGCTCGACCCGAGCTACTTCACACGAAACGGACCGTGCAAACTGAGGGTTCACAGCTGGACCAGCACGGACACACGGCTGAGCCCATGGGAAGACGCGCGTACAACGGACACCAGAAGCCCACCCGTGTCGGGCTGTCGGCCCTCTCTCGGTACGAGGGGTTGCAGTCGGTCCAGCTCACCCAGCGGTGACACCCGCTGCAGAGGACTGACCGCCTACCCCACCATGGCCACCCGCGCGCCCGCGAGCTTACGAGGAGCTAACGCTTGGCGAGTACGGGTTTGTGTACAGACGGCACAAGGCGACTGCCCCGAGGCTTGACCTCGGGGGTGGAGCCGTCTGTCCTCATGGACGCACTGAGTATTCGGGTGGTAATTCCGGCCGACCGCGAACGCGGAAGGTCGAGGGGAATTACAATCGTCTGCGGGTGCGGTGCGACCCGAAACGGCGAAGCCTCAGGGCTGGCCCCCGAGGTATTTCACATCGCCCGCGTGACACACTGATACCTCACAGACCCATGAAGTAACTATCACTGGGCTCGAATATTGTGTGGCTGATATCTCGTGTTGTCCCGATCATGCACAGGGCGGGCGAGTGTGAAGGGTATCCACGCACGCGGATGTGTCACACGCTTGTCTGACGCAGTTTTATGCCAACTCCCGACTCGTTGTACGCATGAGCGACCAATTGGATACCCTTGAAAGCCAAGTCGCCGAGCTACAGGCCGCAGTAAACGGACTCACTGAAGAGCTCGTTGAGACCAAAGATAGGGTACGGGAGTTAGAGGAAAAACAGAACGCTTCTGAAGAAGACGCTCAACCGTCAGCAAGCCCGAGACAACAGGCGGATTTCAATTTTGAGACAGATCCAGAGCGAGCGGCTCAGACTGACCAGCCGACAGAGACGGACCCGACACCGGTCCAGAAGACGACGGTAGACGGCACTCACGCCAGAGTCGTCGAACGGAGAGAGCCCGACAACAGCGACGGGACCGTCTCTGGAGAGTCCGAGAGCGGAACACCTACCGCAAACGAAGGCGAACAGCCAGACGAAGAGCACTCTTCCGATGAGGGGACGTTCGACGGAAACGACATCATCGTCGCGTAAACACACAATCTCTCCCGGGAACGATACATGCACATCAAGGAACTCGTCCTCGACAATTTCAAAAGCTTCGGACGGACGACGCACATCCCGTTTTACGAAGATTTCACCGTGATTACGGGGCCGAACGGATCCGGAAAGTCCAATATTATCGATGGAGTGTTGTTTGCACTGGGACTCGCGCGTACTCGCGGGATTCGGGCAGAGAAACTCACGGACCTCATTTACAACCCCCCTAATACTGACAAGTCAGGCCCTAATGAGGCGTCGGTGACGGTTATTCTCGACAACAGTGATGCGACTCTCGAGCGTTCGCAGGTTGTCAACGCTGCTGGCTCAGAGAATATTGCCGACAGTGACGAGATTACTATCAAACGCCGGGTGAAGGAAACTGAAGACAATTACTACTCGTATTATTACCTGAACGGTCGGTCGGTGAACCTCTCAGATATCCGTGATTTGCTGGCGCAAGCGGGAATCTCACCCGAAGGATACAACGTCGTCATGCAGGGTGATGTCACTGAGATTATCAATATGACACCGTACCGTCGTCGTGAGATCATCGATGAGATTGCTGGTGTAGCGGAGTTCGACGCGAAAAAAGAGCGTGCCTTCGGGGAATTAGAGACAGTCGAAGAGCGGATCGACGAGGCGGATCTGCGTATCAGTGAGAAAACCGACCGGCTTGAACAGCTTGAGCAAGAGCGTGAGACTGCTCTCGAGTATCAGGGCTACCGTGAGGAGAAAGCCGAACAAGAAGGCTACCTCCGGGCAGCCGAGCTCGAGGATAAACGCGGTGAATTGGAGGGAGTCGAGGCGAAGATCGAGGCGGCCGAGCAGAATCTCGCGGACCTCCGAGAGGAGTTAGACCGCCGGCAGGAAACGGTATCACAGCTCGAAGAGGAGATGGACGAGCTCAATCGCGAGATCAAGCGGACTGGCGAGGACGAGCAGCTCAAGATCAAGAGCCAAATCGAGGAACTCAAAGGCGATATCTCTCGCATCGAGGGGCGAATCGAGGCCGAACAAGAGATGATCGAGACAGCAGAAGCGAACCGTCGAGAGGCATTCGTCGAGATCGACCACACGGACGAGCGCCTCGAGGAACTCGCCACGGAGATCCGTGAGACGAAAGTCGAGAAAGCCTCAGTGAAAAGTGAAATTACGGACAGCCGTTCAGAGTTGCGCCAGATCCAGGCGGAAATCGAGAGTATCGATACCGAGTATGACGAGCTGAAATCGCAGTTGACCGAGCGGAAAGAGGCGATCGAATCTGAGCGGGAGAAAAAAAACGACAGACAACGGGAGAAAGACCGGCTCCTCGACGAAGCACGCCGCCGGTCAACCGCGATTGAGGAGACACAGCAGACGCTGGAGACGGCCCGAGACGAACTTCCACAGATCCAGGCGCGTGTGTCCGAGTTGAACTCGGAGTTAGACACTGCACAGAAAAACGTTACAACGATCGAGGGGACTATCGCAGATCTCCAGCAGGCAAAGACTGCCAGACGCGACCAGTTAGACGAGGTGAAAGACGATATTCGCGCCCGGCAGAACGAGTACGCAACACTCGAAGCACAGGCTGATCGGAGTGGAGACAATTCGTGGCCGCGA
The DNA here is from genome assembly GCA_028274825.1 of Haloferacaceae archaeon. GTDB lineage: Archaea > Halobacteriota > Halobacteria > Halobacteriales > Haloferacaceae > J07HR59. Next base: position 7,986 of record JAQCMZ010000392.1, on the reverse strand, counting down.
TCAGTGACGACCGCGCTCAACGCTGGAATCGACGGGGTACACGGTGCGGTCGGTGAACTCGGCGCTGTCGACCGCGAATACGCTGTCGCCTGTGAGACGGCCGCCGGCGGTCGGCTGGCGAATGTCGTCGTTGACGACGATGGAGTCGGACAGTCGTGTATCGACCACCTGAAACGCCGAAACGCCGGTCGGGCGACATTCCTCCCGATGACGGAGATGGACGACCGCGGGCTTCCGCGAAACCCGACAGACCCTGGCGTGGTCGATTTTGCGCGGAATCTCGTCGACTACGAGGAGACGTACTCGGGGATTTTCTCGTACGTTCTGGGATCGACGCTGGTGGTTGAAGACACTGAGACGGCTCGAGCTTACATGGGCCAGCACCGAATGGTGACTCTTGACGGCGACCTCGTAGAGAAGTCCGGTGCGATGACGGGCGGCTCTGGCGGTGGATCGCGATACTCGTTCTCGAAGTCGGGGAAAGGAAAAATCGAGCGGGTTGCCGAAAAAATCGAGCGTTTGGAAGACGACCGGCAGGAACTCGAAGCAGAGATTGGTGATCTTGAGTCTGCGATCGAAGACGCCCGTGATCGGAAAAGCGACGCCACTGACCGAGTTCGGTCTCTCGAGACGGATCTGGAGCGATCAGAAAACGAACGCGAATCACAAGACGACCGTATTGGTGACCTCGAGACAGAACTAGAGGAGCTTCACCAGGAGCGTGACTCAGTCGACGCCGAGATGACAGAGCTAGACGCGGCGATCACCGAGCGTGACGAGCAGATCGCGGAGATCGGCGACGAAATCGAGGATATTGAGACAGAACTCGCAGACTCTCGCATTCCAGAACTGACGAGTGAGGCTGATGAGATCCGTGCCGATATCGCTGAGTATGACAGCCAGATGGACGATCTCGATGCGGAACTCAACGAATTGCAACTCCAGCAGGAGTACGCCGAAGATGACCTGGCGGATCTCCACGAGACGGTGGAGTCTGCACGAACCCGGAAATCTGAAGCTGAAGACCTTATCGGCGAATTGAACGATGAAATCGCCGAGACAGAACAGCGTCTCAAGCAAAAACACCAGGCTGTCGCGGATCTCGAAGAGGAGTTGGCGCAACTCAAATCAAAGCGTGAGACCCACCGCGAAAAGCTCCGCGAGACTCAGTCGGCTCGAAACGAGCAGCGCGACCGGGTTAACACCGCCGAGTCAACGCTGGAATCTCACCGGGAAGAGGTAGAACGGCTCTCGTGGGAAATCGATGAGTTGGAGGCCGAAGTCGGGGAATACGACCCCGAAGAGGTGCCCGATTATGCAGCCGTCGAACGCCGGATTACGGAGTTAGAAGAAAAAATGGGGGAACTGGAGCCGGTCAATATGCTGGCGATTGAAGAGTATGACGAGGTTCAGGAGGGCCTAGAAACGCTCCAAGAGCGACGGGACGTGCTCGCTGAGGAGCGTGATGAAATCGCTGACCGAATCGACCAGTACGACGCTCAAAAAAAGGAGACGTTCATGAACTCCTATGAGGCGATAAACAATCAGTTCCAGGACATCTTCAGTCAACTCTCGGAGGGGACTGGCAAACTCGTTCTGGAATCGCCCGACGACCCCTTCGAAAACGGGCTGACGATGAAGGCAGAACCGTCCGACAAACCAATCCAGCGGCTGGACTCCATGAGCGGCGGCGAGAAGTCGTTGACTGCGCTGGCGTTTATTTTCGCCATTCAGCGGCACAATCCAGCGCCGTTTTACGCGCTGGATGAAGTTGATGCGTTTCTCGACGCGGTGAACGCCGAACGGGTAGGGAAGATGGTAGACGATCTTGCGGGAGACGCACAGTTCGCTGTGGTGTCTCACAGGTCAGCCCTGTTGGAGCGATCCGAGCGGGCACTCGGTGTTACTATGCAAGATGACAACGTCTCAGCTGTCACGGGAATCCAGTTCGACAGCCCTGTGACTGATGAGGATCCAGGGGTGAGTGCCGATGACTGACGACACTCCGTCTGAGACAGACGGCTCAGATCCTGATGTTACCGGGAAGCGTGCTGACGCGAGTGTGACTGCCGATACCGATCGCGATAGTGAACTGGATGAACCCGCAGATGCCGCAGTGGATGTGGCTGCGGATGCAGAGATCTCGTCTGCAGACGACGAGGTCGAACCAGTCGAACTGTTAGTCCAGTTAGCCGAAGAAGGGACGATCGAACCCTGGGATATCGATATTGTTCAGGTCACCGACGAGTTTCTCGCGAAACTCGAGTCTGTTGACCTGCGAACCACCGGTCGGGCGCTGTTTTACGCGAGCGTCTTACTACGGATGAAAGGCGACGAGATGCTCTCGATGACCGACGAAGACGACGAGCCACAAGAGGAGCCGTGGGAGCGTGTACTCCAGGGCGGTGCAGACGACTCTGCGGATTCACTTCCCGGCGGTGATCCGGTTGACGCGTTGGAATCCGAGATGAATCGCCGGCTCGACCGCAAGAGTACCCGTGGAAACCCTGAAACGCTTGACCAACTCGTCCGGGAACTTCGCGACGCCGAGCGCAGTTCCTGGTGGAAACAGTCCCGCGAGTACGATACTTCGAGTTCCCCATCGGGGTACGACCGAGGCTCGCAAACAGTCGATTACCGAGCAGGCGATCAGTTCCGGCGAGATGGTGAACCGACTGAGGCGGATGTCACCGGGAATCAGCATACAGAGGATATTGAGACCGTGATCGATGATGTCCAGACAACTCTGCGAACACAGTACGACTCCGGTCGGTCTGAGGTGTTATTCGCCGAGATCGAGTCGGCTGGTGGCCGACCGTTCATGACGTTTCTGGCACTGCTGTTTCTCGCAGACCGTGGTGCCGTTCAACTCCAGCAGAATAAGTTCTTCGGTGATCTATGGGTCCAAGATCCGAACGCTGCGGTCGGCGACGCCGAAGCTGTCGCCGATTGACCGCCATTCGGTGGCTCTCGGTGCTATCTCAGCCTGTGAATCTCGTCAAGAGACGTGAACTCTCTCACCGATCGACCGCCGAGAGCGAGTTGCGGAGAAAAGACCTGTCACTGATTCACAGCCCGCAGTCTCCACGATCATGTAATCTAGTTGTCGTGGGTCTTCGCGCCTGGACCGCCCCGAGTAGATGTTCAGCGAGATTCCGAGGTGGTACCTCCCGTGACATTCACTCGCGTTTCCCCGGCGACTCACATAATAAGCCACTACTATGCGGGGTTTGAGTCATCCGTCCGCAGTATCTATATGGAATAAATGCACAGTCAGATTATCTTCTTAGACCAGACACAACCCTCTCGATTAACGCTCCATCATCGATTCACTACCTTCATCGATACGGTCGCTTGCAGTCCCGCTCCCGCCAGGGGTCTTCGACAACAAAACTATGCACAGTCGGACAGGCGCCATCGTCGGCAAGCGTTCACCGATTTCCGACCAGTCAGCGCTGCCCAACAGGTGGTGGACGATACCCGATGAGCGACGAATACACGACGACGGCTACCTCAGCTCAGCCAGACCAGCCGGACGGTCCGAGTGCTACCGTCGGCTGTGCTCTGTGTGACCAGTATGTCCCGCCGTCTGAGGCTGTCGATATCTCAGTCGGGTCGGCCACGACAGAGCACGTCTGTGCCTTCTGTGCCTCGTCGATGTTCGACGACGTTGAAATCGACACAGAAGCACGCGGTGTCACAGCGTCGCGACAGCACACCCCGCGGTACTCCGACATTGCCCCGGCTCAAGACGACTCTCGTGCGTCGACGGTCTCCTGGGCACCCCCAGCAGTGGAGTCTAATGGAATCGTGAGCGCCCTTCTTCAGGCACACATGCTCTCGCTGACTCTCATCTGGGCAATCCACCGCACGAACGTCCGACTCATTGAGCGCGTCGTGGACGAGGTTGATATCGAAACGATCGTTTTGTTGGGACTGTTCCTCTCAACACTGACGTTCATTATCGCGGCACAAGCGCCGCTGTAAGACTGTCTCGGCGCGAGACAATCTCACCACACTAATCTTCGTTGTTGGACCGAGTGGACGCCCATTCTGTTGTGAATCTGAGCGATAGTACAGCCACGTCCTCTATGCGGGTAGCCGACCGTCTGTCGGGCCATATCTGAAGAAACACGCTGGATCACGGACACCTGGCCGCTGAGCGGCCCGCTGGTCGGATGTCTTGTTTCTGTACAGAACACATGATTATCGGGGAGTGACTTTGTGGGATTTCACATGGCATCACGAGGGCGCTCACAACACTTGCTGTCTTCTGTGTCGACCGCGCCACGAGGTGTCCACCGACCTGGCGGGTTCAAACTGGCATGAGTCTGACCGTCCACTTCGTAGTTTGGAGTCACGGCTACACATGACCAGAGTATCACCGACCCGTGATTCGCGGCGGGGTTATTGACTGGCTGGATTGGCGCGGAGAGTAACTCTCCGCTTGAGAGGGAGAGTAAAGAGGAGAGATGATGTCATCTCGGGGCGATTGGGAGGTTTGATCAGGAGTTGTTCGAGAAGGCCTTCCAATGACTTTTTCGCACGACTGACCAAACACTACATATGCATGGACGGCGACTCGCGACACTCAACGAGGCGATCTGCATCGCGTCGGATGAAAGCGAGAGCGCAATCGACCGTCTCGAGTCGTGGACCACCACTCACGGAATTGATCTGACGATCAAAGATGTCGGTGAGCAGATCCACGAGTCAGAATTCCAGAACGCGCGGGAAACCCTCGGGATCTCAATCGGTGGTGACGGGACATTCCTCGAGGGTGTGCGATCGTTCGGGCCAAACCGGATCCCGCTGTTAGGTATCAACACTGGCACGCTAGCATTTCTCGCGCGAACCGGGCCGCGCGATATGGACGCGGCCCTGACAGAGGTTCTCCGCGGGCGAGCGACCGTTCACGATCGTCAACAGTTGCAGGCGACGGGAGCCGGATTAGACGCCACCGGTGTCAACGACGTCGCGATCCAGCCAGTCCCGCCAGAAACCCCGGTGGATCGGAAGATCTGCCGGCTACACGTGTTTGTCGATAACGAATACATCGGCGAATACGACGGGAGTGGGATCGCTATCAATACCCCGACAGGGAGCACTGGTCTCGCGCTGTCAGCCAACGGTCCGGTTCACTTTCCAAACGATAATCTCACACTCCAGATCACGCCACTCAACACCCACACAATGGGGGTTCGACCGTTGATCGTCAGCCAGGACGCCGAGATTACTGTCGTCCCCGAAAACGATGTTCGCGTGTCAGTCGATGGCGGACGACATCATGCTATCGCCGAGCAGGAGGAGGTGTTGCAGATCACCGGCGCTGACCGGCCCGCTTACATCGTTCGGACACGCTATGATAACGGGTTTATGAGTGCGTTAGCGGGGAAACTCGGCTGGGAAATCCGGACTGCCGAGGACACCGGCCCGCGAGAGTATCTTTCCGACGACGGCGATCCGGAGGACTTTCTGGCAGTCGCCTCCCGGATTGCTCGCGAGGCAGCAGTCTCGGCCGGTGAACCGGTCAAAGAACTTCACGGGCAAATCGAACAAGTCGAGTACAAATCCGACAAGGCAGATATGGTCACGGAGGCAGACTACCGCAGTGACCAGATTATCGAGACCGTCATCACGAACGAATTCCCGAATCACGGGTTTTGCTCGGAAGAGTCGGGCGTCACCGAGGGCACAACCGAATACACCTGGGTCGTGGACCCGCTCGATGGGACTGGAAACTTCGCACACGGAAACCCGAATTACTCAATCTCGATTTCCCTGGTCGACGATGAGGCCCGCCCGCTCGTAGGTGTCGTCCACAGTCCCGAAACTGATGAGATGTTTCACGCGATTCGTGACCGCGGTGCATACCGCAACGACACCCCGATTGCGCCGACCGACCGCGACCGTCTCGATGAGAGCATGCTCCTCAGCGGGTACGACCCCGACGGGAGATTTCTCCGCGAGTTCTATCACGCTACACAGGGCGTCCGTCGACTCGGGAGTGCGGCTTTGAATCTCTGTTATGTGGCCGCCGGGAGTGCTGACGCGCTTTGGGAATACGACACGTGCTCCTGGGATGTCGCGGCTGGATTGTGCATCCTCCGTGAGGCCGGCGGTCGGGCAACTGACCAGACCGGACAAGAGTACGCCGTTGAATTTGATACCGAAACCCGTCATCCGCTGGCGGCGTCGAACGGGACACTTCACGAGACCTTACTAGATCACTTTCCTGAAGACGGATTTTGACCGCAATAAAGCTGAATACGGCCATGATACTCTCCAGCAGTGTATCGACAGGCGGTACGAGGCGAGTGCTTCAGGGCCTGTCTCCGAGGTACTCCACTTGCCGGTGTACTCTTCTCGAGAGTTTAGCCGTGGACTCTTTGCTTGAATCTGTGTATACGATCTCGATATCCAAGATACGTGTGACATGCCCGGTTCCACGATTATCACACCAGCACGAACGATTGTCTCCGTCTGTGGCCCCGAAAGATGGTCACACGGCCGACTCGCCGGCCTACATCGGACTGCCGTGGCCCTCGTTTGAGTTGGGTTAATACTCTAGTCTCAATATCTGTCGCGTGGTGTGTACCCCCTGGAGTTTTTGATATCGCTACCTCTGCTCGTTTCAGCCCCCTATGGACGTGATTTCTACTCCGGGATCGTTAGTTGAGGGTTTGAGGGGGTATTCAGATACGGCTGAAGAGTAGCGAGTCGTTTTCTGAGTAATTCATCCCCGAAACCCACCATCTTGATTACTGTTTGGACGAAATCGAGTGAGGATCTGTGATGTGAGAAGCGCCGCCGCGACTGCTGATGAGGCACGGTATTCAATTCCAATCGGCTGTTTCGGAACGCCCGAACGAATAAATCCGTCCGTCGCAGTAACCTCTGTATGTCGGACACAGCCAGCGCATTCTCTCTTCCCAACGCAGGGCCAGGTCCAGACCCACTCTCAGTTGAGACGCTGCCGAGCCACATCGACTTTGCCGTCTTATATTTCCAACGGGACCACTACTGTACGAACTGCCGAGGGCAGGTACAGAACCTGGCTGCGAGAATCGATGAGTTCCACCAGCGAGACGCCGAAGTCATCTCGATTCTTCCAGAACCGCTCGAGCGGGCTCGGGAGTGGCAAGACGAGTATGATCTCCCGTATCCGCTCTTGGCCGACCCCGATTCTGCCGCCGGAGAAGCATACGACCAGCCTGTCCGATACGGGATTCTCGGGAAAGTGAGTGATTTTTTCGGCCGGATGCCTGTCGTAGCGATTGTTGACCGACGGGAAACAGAGTCCACAATCGCGTGGAGTTACAGGGGTGATTCCACGTTTGATCGCCCCGATATAGACGAGGTTGTTAATCGGCTGGACGACATCCGACAGGACCCACCAACCACAGACAATTGATACTGACCACTTCGAATAGTTTCTTAGACGGTGCCGAAAGCCGGCGTCTCAGCGACTCTTCTCATCCATAGATCCGTTGGGGCGGTAACGGCTCGTAGTAATCAGTATGATACGAGCCTGTCATAGAATCCATCTCATAGCTTCTCACAGCCCGGATTGTTTCCTCGCTCGTAGTTGGTGATGGCCACGACGAGTCGGAGACACAGCGCAAGGAACACTTCTGTCCGTGGACGCGGCCTCGGGCGCGGACGTGCCCGAGGCCGCAGTCCTTGACTGCGTCGTTGGTTCGTTCGACTCCTGTCCGATTGTTGTACGTCTCCTCCAAGATGGATTGTTTCAGCTGCACGTCCTCGCTGTGTTCCTCGATTTGGTCTTCGACCCTGTACTCGATGTCTTTCGGGTCGTCAGTGTTTCGTGGATTGTATGGAGCGATTGGCACGACCCCTGCGGCCAGCAGGTGGTCGTGCCAATCGAGGATGTCGTAGGCGCTGTCTCCGAGCATCCAGACCGGTGTATCGACGGCGAGCGCGTCACGCGTGACGCGCATCGCCGTCTCCTGATCCGCTTGCTTG
>JAQCMZ010000380.1 GCA_028274825.1 Haloferacaceae archaeon | reverse complement strand
AAGGTGATAACTGACCTCCAAGAGACGGCATGTATGACAGACTTCAAGTTCAGACACTGGTACGGCCCGACTGAACTGACGGCCGGCCCTGGCTGCGTCAAGGACCTGGAACGTGGAGTGCGCGAGTCAGGAGGGTCACAGGCGCTCGTTGTCGCCGGCCGATCGGTAAGCAAGCAGCCGGCGGTGATGGATCCGGTCCGAGGCGGACTGGGGGATGCGTTTGGGGGCATGTTTACCGAGGTGACCGCGGACAAATCGTACGAGTCGGTCCGGTCGGCAGCCAAGCGCGTGCTCGATGACGACCTCGATGCAGTCGTCGGCCTCGGCGGCGGTGGGTGTATGGATGCTGCGAGGGCTGTCAGCGTTGTTGCCTCTCACTTCGAGGCGGACCCGCAGTCGCTTTTCGCCGGCATTGGCGACCAAGGAGATCTTACGCTCTCCAAGCTTTCTAACACACCGCTTCCCGTTGTTGAGATTCCGACGACACTCTCGGGTGCAGAGGTGACGTGTGCGGCTGGAATGAATGTTGCCGACCCCGATGGGGGCAACATCGTACGGAGCGCGCCGATCATCCATCCCAATATCTGGCCGAACGAGATCTTTTATGACCCCACGCTCGCTGTCGAAACCCCTGATCGGGTGCTCGCCACGTCGGCAATGAACGGATTTGACCACGGTATCGAGATGCTCTACTCTCGGAACGCGATTCCGATGACCGATGCAACCGCGGCTCACGGCGTTCGCCTCCTCTCGCGGTCGCTACCGCAACTCGGTGAGAGCACCGACAACGAGGACGCAATGGGTGAGGCGATGACGGGAGTGTCGCTCGCGACGACCGGGCTTATCGACCCCACCAGCGGGCCAAAGTATTCGATTATTCACGCGTTCGGCCACCAACTCGCTCAGCAGTGTGGCATCCAGCAGGGGCTCGCACACGGAGTGATGGCACCGGAAGTGCTGGCATTCATCTTCGAGACCGTGCCGGGCCGCCGAGAACTGTTGGCGGACGTATTGGGCGTCGGTGCGGTCGGATCAGAAGCGGAAACTGGAGACGCTATCGTTGAAGCCGTCCGGGAGATTCGGGACGGTCTTGGACTCCCGGGTCGCCTGCGCGATCTCGATGCGGTGAGTCGTGAAGAGTTTGACGCGCTCGGTACGGCGATCGCGAGCGATATCGGATTGCAGTTCGCGCCGGATGGATTAGACCTCTCTCCCGAGTCGTTAGCTCGCGTACTGGAGCGCGCTTGGTGAGCGATAGCTGTTCGACAACGTCGAACAATTTATTATGGTCGAGTATCCAGTATTGGGTATGACTGAATGCGACTCACACACCATCAAGTCTGATCGGACGCTCCTCTCCATTCTTAAAATACTGGGAGATCAGGAGCGCGCCGGTGTTACCGAGATCGCGACCGAAATCGGGCGGGCGAAGAGTACGGTCCATGGCCACCTGCAGTCGTTGCATGAGGCCGGATTCGTGATCAGAGACGGTAGCGAGTATCGGCTGAGCCTCATGTTTTTGGATTTCGGAAAAGGCATCCAGACGACGACCCCACTCTATGAGGTTGCTCAGCCGAAAGTAGACGAGATCGCGGAGACATCCGAAGAAAAGGCGTGGTGTTTCGTTGAACAGCGCGGCTACGCCGTCTACCTCCTCGGTAGCCAAGGGAAGAACTCGACGAAAACACCGGCACGCGTCGGCCATCACCGACATATCCATCAACTCGCCGGCGGCAAGGCGATCCTCGCACACCTCTCCGAGAACCGAATCGAGGAGATCCTCGCGGAACACGGTCTCCCGGCCGCCACCCCGAACACAATCACTGACGAATCCTTGCTCCACTCTGAACTGGAGACGGTCCGTGATCGGGGATTCGCACTCAACTTGGAGGAGGCGATGACAGGACTCAACGCGATATCGGTTCCAGTCCTTGATGTCGACGGAAGCGTATACGGGTCGCTCAGCATCGGCGGCCCAGCCCATCGCCTGACCCAGTCACACATGGAGGAGGAGTTAGCGCCAATGTTACTTGGGACCGCGAATGAAGTAGAAATCAATATCAGACATTGGTGAACCGAAGATAGTTCGACAATATCGAACAAAATGCTGGGAATTCCATTACAAACATAGTGTTGTAATACATTAAACGTTCATTATATTCTCCAGCGAGTTACTGAGTAAGTCTGTCGAACGTCTCCAAAACAGACGTTCGACAGTATCGAACGATTGAAATCGCAGCCGCGGTACCGATGAGGCTATACTTGTCCGATAACTCATCAGTAGTTGGGCGAAAGTTTATATATGATGATGCGAGACTACGCTTGTGGTTACTCAAAAAAACTATGCGGCGCTGCCACGCCAGAAACCATTAAAAGTGAAGGCGACAGCGTCACCAACGGTAGCCGAAGCTGGTGAGACGGCTGACGGTGACCCGCACATGACGATCTACTCGACGGTCCTCACAAACGATTTCATCTCGACGTGGACAACGGGTGAACCTGGAGCGACCATCCCGTGGCACTCACACAGCCCGGAGATGTATCAAGTCCTTTTCAACGTCGAGGGGCGGTGCCGCTGGCACTACAAGGATAACGAAGGAATTGAGCGGACCATCGACGGTAACCCCGGCGAAGTCATCTACCTGCCCGCCGGTGCGGAAAATAAAGTCGAGGTCATCGGTGAAGAGCAACACACGCACATCGGCGCGCTGAAGCGGCCACGCGTCCCCCGACTGGAGCACCTACTCGGTGATACTGAAGGGTTATACGACCATACCAAGTTCCCCGCTGCGCTCGTGTACGACGATATGAACGACCGGGTCGTGCGGCAGGTCGACTCTGCGCTAGTTGACTGACTCGAACGGCCGAAGAGCGATGAACTACCCGTCTTTAGTTAAGCGAGAAACCGCGTAAGAGCGGCGGCTTATCGAGGCACCTTTCGGAAGGAATGACGAAGTCCAGTCTATGCACGACAAGGGCTCCTCATCTCGAATCGCTCTTATGTAGAAACGCGGAAAGCCCGTATAATTACACTCAGACAGTTCTAATCTGGCAATATGCCTTCTGTTCAGCCAGCGTTTGGTGGGATGTTTCGGCAGTTGATCGAGCTCGGGGTTATCGAGATCAACACTGAGCCGCTTGATGCCCGCATCGAGCGGCGGCTCAAGCAGTTCTGGGAGAATACATCCTGTCCTCGCTGCGGTCACCAGAGCATCATGACGTGGGAGAAACACGACCGAGTTCGGTGTCGTAATTGCGAATTTAAGCCAGTATACACCCATGGAACGCC
>JAQCMZ010000427.1 GCA_028274825.1 Haloferacaceae archaeon | reverse complement strand
TTCGCGCCTGTTGCTAGCGCCCCGCCGACGACGGCTGCGAGACCAGAATGTTCTCCCTCAGCCATCGGGACGAAAACCGATGAAATCTCGGAGACACTCCGTGGGTGTGTGACTGAAACCACGTCACACGAAGCCTGTTTCTGCATCTGGTCGGCTGCGTCCCCACGAAGCCCTTCGCCTATCAGGTCTGGTGTGTGTTCGTCGAGTACGACGAGTTGGATATTCCATTGCTGCGCGACGGTAATCGCTGTCGAGAGTGGGCTGTCCGTCTCTTCGATGATTAAATTTGCGTTGGTGGTGTGATCTTCGTCCAGGTGCGCCTGTAGGAGTTTTCGACCGACGGGCATCATATCTGCGCTATGTACGCTGTCGGTGAGTAAATCGAGGACGAGCAGCTCGCCCCCGACGCCCTCGGCAATATCCATCGCTGTCTCGAACGTAAAGTTGTCGTGGGTACTGAATATCGGATAGAGAATACGGGGTGGCGAGTCAGTAGTTTCGGATCGTTCCATAAACTCCTCAAGACTAACCTCGTCGTGAGCCATATCACGGAATGGTTCTTTATCAGTAATAAATCCGAGTATTGATTTCGATTTTAGTAGCGAACTGTTGCGAAAGTCTCTGTACGGCAAATGAGTCATCGCAAAGACAAATAATTCATATACAAGTCTGTGAGACTAGCCAGTATGATTCCCACTATAATCGTGGAATGTCAGCGACAACCACACTCTGATAGTCAGCTGAGGTCGGTATAATATGCCGGAGCCACTGTTCAGACACGTACTGGTTCCCGTGGCCTCACCGAACGATGCAGAGGCGACGATGCGGGCTTTGCGGCCATATCTAGAGTCGAGAGGGGGCGACGCAACCGTAATCAAAGTCATCGAGAAAGCAGGCGGCGCACCGGACAAAGCCTCGGTTGAACAGCGTGAGGAACACGCACAAGAAATTTTCAACGTGGCTCGCAACGAAATGGTAGGCAGCGATCTCACTCTCACGACAGAAATCCGCTACGGGACAGACGTTGCGGAGACGATTATCCACACAGCACACGAAATCGACGCGAGTGCAATCGTCTTCACACCACGGGGTGGCAGCCGTTGGGTCCGCCTGCTAACCGGGGACGTGGCACTCTCACTCCTCTCGGACAGTGATCTACCTGTGATCACACTACCCGAATACAGCAATGACTGACCAGGAACTCGCACGCGACCTTGGCTTCCTCGAAGCGTACACGATCGGGCTCGGGACGATGATCGGTGCCGGCATCTTCGTCCTGCCGAGCATCGCCGCCGAGCAGGCGGGGCCCGCGAGTATGATTTCCTTCTTTGCCGGCGGGTTGGTCTCCCTGCTCGCTGCGATTTCCTTGTCGGAGTTGGCTACCGGGATGCCGAAAGCTGGGGGGAGTTACTACTACGTCAACCGCGCACTTGGGCCCTTCTTTGGGAGTATCGTTGGATGGGGTATGTGGGCCGGTCTGACCTTTGCAAGCGCATTCTATATGATCGGGTTCGGCCAGTACTTGCTGCCCGGGCTCGGGCAGTACGTCGGCTTCCTCGCTGGATGGGGCCAGATCGGCATCACCGTCGCGGCACTCGTTATGGCGGCGTTACTGACTGGCGTCAACTACTACGGCGTCAAAGAGACCGGCGCTCTCCAGAACGTTATTGTCCTGACGCTGGTCGGGCTCATCATTGCTTTTCTCGGCATTGGAATACTCGATGGACCGACCATCCAGAATTTCAATCCCAACGGCTGGCCTGCCGTCGCAGCCACCATTGGGACCGTCTACGTCACCTTCATTGGCTTTGAGGTGATTGCGACCAGCGCCGAGGAGATCAAGAACCCGAGCCGGAATCTCCCGCTGGCGATGATCGCAGCCGTCGTGACACCGACGCTGATGTACGTTGGCGTGATGTTCGTTTCGACCGGGACGCTTTCGATAGAGGCGCTGTCCACATCGCAGATCCCCGTGGCCGACGTGGCAACGGAGTTTATGGGTTCAATCGGAGCGTTAGCGATGATCGTCGGGGCCGTCCTGGCGACCGTATCGAGTGCGAATGCGAGCATCCTCTCGGCAGCGCGTGTGAACTTTGCTATGGGCCGTGACAGGATTCTCATCAACTGGCTCAACGAGGTCCACGAACGGTTCCGAACACCCTATCGCGCAATTGCCGCGACGGGTATCATCACGCTGCTGCTCATCGCTATCGGTGTCGGTATCGGCACGCTCGCTGAAGTGGCGAGTTTTATGTATCTGGTAACGTACGCGCTTGTCCACGTCGCAGTCATCGTCTTGCGACGTGCCGACCCCGAGGCCTACGACCCGTCGTTCAGGATTCCGAGTATCCTGTACCCGGTGGTCCCGATCCTCGGATTCGTTGCCTGTATCGCTATTCTTCTCCAGATGAACATCGTCGTCCAGGCAATCGGCGGTGTTATCGTCCTGTTCGGTGTGCTCTGGTATATCCTGTATGCCCGCGAGCGGGCGCTCAGCCAGAGTCTGGTCGGTGAAGCAATCGCGCCGGGTCCAGCGAAAGCCACCGACGGACAGGGCCGCTACCGGGTCGTCGTGCCGGTAGCCAACCCTGAGACTGAACGGGACTTACTTCGGATGGCAGCGGCCAGTGCACACGCTCATAATAGCGAAGAGGCTGAGGTGATTGCAGTGAACATCATCGAGGTCCCACAACAGACCTCATTAGAACAGGACCTCACCTTCGAGGAAGCCCGTGTCGAACGACAGCAAAAACTGTTGGACTCCGCGCGGGACATCGCTGACGACCTCGATGTCGGACTGCGGACACGCGCTATCGTCGGTCGCAACGCGGGCTCAGCGATTTTGAACGTCATCGAAGAGGAAGACGCCGACCACGTCTTGCTCGGCTGGAAGGGCAAGCGGAGTCGTCGAGAACACGTCCTCGGTTCGACTATCGACCCCGTCATTGGCCGTGCGTCGTGTGATGCAACGCTCGTGAAGCTCGGGCCCGAAGCGGGTCGTCCGACTGGCGATATTATGGTTCTGGCCGGTCAGGGGCCACACGCGCCGGTCGCAGCCCGTCGGGCGAGAGAATTTATCGAAGCAGCAGACGAGACCGCGTCACTGACGCTGTTCAACGTCCAAGAACCAGGTGACGACGAAGACGGCGTCTCACCACAGGAGCGTGGACAGGTGCTCATCGAGGAGTTCGTTGAGCGGGCCGGTATCGAAGATGCGCCATACGAGAGCCGAATTGAAATAGCCGAAGATGTCGAGGGAACGATTCTCGATGCCGCCACGGAGTACGATACGATTTGTGTCGGCGCGACCCGGTCGGGCGCGGTAACACAGGCGGTCTTTGGTTCACTACCCGAGACTATCGGTCAACAGACCGAGGGGACTGTCGTTATGGCACGCGGTCCCGAAGAGTCCGCAATGTCAGTCCGTCAGGCCATCGTCAAACGTCTCGAATCGTAGGCGGTTCCGTTCCGGTGTAAGAGGGATTTCACCGTCCTTACACTGCCGCGAACGAACATAAGAATGCCAAACAGACGTTAATTGTGCTCGGGGCGGTAAACGTTCGGGAGCTGCGGACTGGCCGTGGAAATCTCTGGATCAAGGTCGTCGAGGAGATGAGCGTCCTTACACGGGGTGCCCATCAGCTCAGGTTGGAAATCAAGGATGGGGACCTGATTCAAGAGGTGTATATTCCGTATGATCCGCTCGTGTGATCAACTCGGGCCTGACAGCGGAAAAAACAGGATGTGATGATCGAATCTTCCAACAGGTACTCAGCGGTAGAGATTGAGCCGCTGCAAGATCGACCCAACTAACACCGCGACCGGGATGATCTCCAGTCTGCCGACCCACATATTCACGATCAACATCGCCTTCGCGGTGTCCGGCATATCCGGGCCAGTGATCCCGGAAGAGAGACCCACGTTACTCTGAGCGCTCATCACGTCGAAAATCACGTATTCGAGCGGGTGGCCCGGCGAGAGCACACGCAGGAGCACAGCCACACCGATCACGAGGAATATGAACCAAAGGATGAACACGACTGTCGCCTCGGTGTACTCACGTTCTGCCTGCTCCTCGCTGAGACGCCGGTCACCGATCTGAAGATACCGTATCGCGCTGTCCGGTCTGAACACGTCCTGTATCTGCCACACCGCCCCCTTGATCAGCGTGATGACGCGGATGAGTTTGAGTCCGCTGACAGTCGAACCGGCTGCAGCACCAGTGAGCATCCCCGCGCAGGCGAGGAGCGTCGCCCCCGCGCTCCAAACCTGTTCCGTTCCGCCGCCGATCGCCGCGCTTCCGAATCCCGTATTCGACGTGGCCGAAACGAACTGGAACAACGCAATCCGAAAGGTCTCCTCTAACGTCGCATACTGGCCGTTCGCGTACAGGATTGCCGTCAACGCCAGCGATCCGGTGGTGAACCAAATGAACACCCACCGTGTTTGGAGATCGGTATAGAAGTTCCGGAGTTGGCCTTTGAATATCAGGTAGTGAATGGGGAAGGCGATACTCCCTGCGACCATTATCGGCACCGTGGCATACTCAATGAGCGGGCTATCGTAGTGTCCGATCGAAGCCGCGTGAACGGAGAATCCGCCGGTTGCGATCCCGGTCATTCCGTGGTTGATCGCGTCCCACAGCGGCATCCCGACGAGGAGAAACAGGACGATCGAGCCGATCGTGAGTCCGAGGAAAATCTTCCAGATCTCCTGGACTGTCGTGACGATACTCGGGTGAATCTTCTCCGATCGGGCCTCGCTCTCGTAGAGCGTATACGATCCACCACCCCCACCACGGTGGAGAATGGCGACAGTCAAGACGATCACGCCGACGCCACCGACCCACTCGATAAACGAGCGCCACCAGTGAAGCGATCGAGGTAACTTCTCTTCGACGGCGGCCACAGTGAGCCCGGTCCCGGTGAACCCGCTCATACTCTCGAAGATCGCATCGAGCGGGTGGAGAAACACAGCGGTTGTCGCGTCCATCGGTGGTGTGTTCGTCCAGACCGGCAACGGATCGATCTGGATCGTCCACGCGATAAGCAGGAACGGCAGACTGCCGAGTACGCCGACCAGCGCCCACGCACTCGCAGCAGTAACCATCGCTTCACGTTTCTCCGGTGGATCAGCCCCGCGGTACCACCACACCAACCCACTTCCGAGACCGGCCATAATCACTGCTGATATGACGAACGCGGGAATTGCGAAGAACTCGCCGTTAATCGCCGCCACGAGAACGGAGAGAGCCATCATCAGGGAAACCGCCTGAATGATTCTCCCAACGTCGCGTCCAACAGTACGCGTGTCTACGATCATCTTACAATCGCCCTGAACTGTTCCTGAACGTCAGACGGGTGTGCCACCGGATCTACTGCGGCTTCATAGAGCAGTGTGTGAACCATTTGGACGAACCGTATGTTTCAGAGACCGAGTCCGTTTGAATTAGAACTCTCTGGCTCGTGGTGTCCGAAGATATCCGTCACCTCTTCGGTCACGCCGACCCCGGAGTAGACGGTCAACAGATCTCCCACCTCGATTTGGGCCTTCCCGCGTGGGGTGATGGGTTGGGCGTCCGCTTCGCGTTCGATTGCGACGATAAGCGTCTCCTCTCCGAGTAACCCTTCCTCGTCGGCTTCAATGAGGGTCTTCCCGGCTATCGGTGCATCCTCACTAACCGTGATCTCGAACACTTCAGCGACATCTCCAACGGGCATATAATCGACAACCGATGGCCGTTCCACCGACCGAAAGAGCGACTCCGCGATGAGTCGCTGTGGATTCTCCATCGTGTTGACGCCGATCTGCCGGTACAGATTCATATGCTCGGGATTGTGGACGACCGAGACCACCAT
>JAQCMZ010000367.1 GCA_028274825.1 Haloferacaceae archaeon | reverse complement strand
ATCTCGACGTAGCCGGTGCGGTCGCGAAGGTCGATGGGCTCGCCGGTCGTGTTGTCGAGTAGCGTGATATTGACGGTGACATTTGAGAGACTCGCGTTCTCGACGCGAACCGTGAGATTTGACCTGTTGATCTGTTTTGCGGAGCGGCGGGTCACATTCGCTTCCACACCGGCCACGACTTCAGAAGCGTTGGTATCTGTCCCGAGCTCTCTGTCAAAATCGCCGACCACTGATGAGGCAACGCTGTAGTTCCCCTCTACCACACCGACATTGATATTATCGTCAAGTGAGCGACGGGGAGACTGGTATTCGCGGGCCCAGGTGGTAGCCCTCGCTGTACCGTTTTCGACACTGACACTCCTCGATGCAGGATAGCCATACAACCGTACCGGATGGAGTGGCGACCTCGACGTCGAGGTTCCCGACTCGGTTGACCGCTTGATCGTGTCCCAATCGGGATCGCGGGCTGCGTAATACTCCCACGGGAATTCGACGACCGATGATCCAACTGTCACTCCATCGATAACCTGCTCCGATGATAGCAACACTTCATGAGTGCCGTCTGGGTAGCGAGCTCGCTGGACAGTCAGATTCGGGTTGTAGATTCGAGCGGGCCGGATCTCGCCGACGACAACGTCTTTGGTCGGGTATGTGGTGGTGGTATCGTAGTCATAGCCGCCGGTCGGTCGGGATGTACGGGTGGTGACCGATTTCTTCATCTCGACCTCGATCCGGGCAGAGAGTGCAATCGGTTCGTCCGCTCGGCTGGCGTTGTAAGGGATAGAAACAACGTGCGATGGATCGTCACGGTATCCGATCACGTCTCGGCTCCCGGTCGGGCGTCGCGACGGATTGCCGTCACCCTGTAGCACCCACGCATCAGTGATCTCGTGCGACGACAGGGACCAACTCACTTTGGGGTATCCACTCGTCGAGTCGGGGGGAATCCTGACTCGGTAGTCGATTAGACCGGAGGCGGTCCCGTTTGGTGCCAGATACTGTCTCGTCTCAGTGGGGGAGACTCGCAACCGTGTGCCGGGCTGCATCCGGATCACCGTCGCATGAGCGTCTCTGATCCATGCCTGATTTTCAAGCGTCGCATCGATCGGGTATTTCGACACCGACTCATTCGTTGAAAAGTTGTGCGCGTATGCTTCGGTGTCGTTCTCCGTCCAGATCCGGGCGGCTTCCGGCGGCTGTTCCCACGACCAATCAGTGCCATTCAAGAAAGCAGCTATTTCAGATCGGTTCTCGCCCGTCTGATTCCGGTAGGTGCTCTCGGTGATGTATGTGTCTGAGTCCCCCGAAAACAGTTTCATCGATGTGTTCGAGGGCAAGCCGTTGCTCTCTGTCTCCCATGCTCGGGTAGGGGGTTCCGCGGCGACACCATGTGCTGATACAGTGAGAAACAATATCGCGAGGATGAGAATACAGGTGGCTCGACTAGGCGCCATGTCGGCTAGATCGGCAGGATTTCCAGACAAGCGGGGAACGGTGCCCCTGCATCCAGCAGCACTTGATATAGCATCGGAACACCAGCGTAGATGACCACAGCGCCCAAGATGATCCTTCGCCGCCACTCGATCAGGGTTTGTCGTGTATCCTGTGGGATGAGCGGGATGGAGCTGATGGCCTTCTCGCCGAGGATAGCAAGAAGGGTCAGGGTTGCATACCCGCCACCGATAATCTGCACAATCCGGTTAAGGAACGACTTTGCGAACGAGATGTCGCACACGACGTGTTGGGAATCAGCTACGACGGGCATCACGAACAGCGTGCCGGTGAAAAGGGCCACAAGGCCGA
Source organism: Haloferacaceae archaeon (assembly GCA_028274825.1). GTDB lineage: Archaea > Halobacteriota > Halobacteria > Halobacteriales > Haloferacaceae > J07HR59. Next base: position 209 of record JAQCMZ010000367.1, on the reverse strand, counting down.
ATTGGCGGGCGATCCGGCGAAGGAGTCTACGATTCATGCGTCACCTCCTGTCCCTCCTGAGTATCGGGCTGTGTTCCGGCTGAATCGATACCGTCCGCCATGTCGAATATGTCGTCGGTTCGTGCCATGTCTCTAAATTGTGAGCGTGGATCGTCACTCTGGGCAACCACCTGATCGGCGGCCGCTTTGAGCTGTTCGTAGTCGTATTC
>JAQCMZ010000361.1 GCA_028274825.1 Haloferacaceae archaeon | reverse complement strand
ATTCATCAAGCGGGCGCCTAGCCACGCAGCAGATTGGTCACTAGCCCTCATTGGCTCCCGGGTTGCAGCCACCAGTGGAGACGCGTGTGGGATGGCAGATCGCGTCAACTGCTGTTAGTTGTAGTGTGTGAGGTGACGTGTGACCCGCTCGTAGCCGTCGCGAGCGTGGACACGGTCTCCACCTCAGCACGTCGAATTCTATCTTGTAACAGTATGTAGCGCTCATTCGAGTCCACTTCGATCTCTAAAATCGTGAGTTGTCGGCTTGTTTCAGCATAATTATACTGACAGTGACAGGCGGAGATTTGGGTGTTCTGACGTCGGCTCTAACGACCGAGTGACAAACTCAGTCTCTGCATTTAGCGGCAAATATTAATCATACTAGTGAATCTGTGGTTCACTTCCGTCATATCGGCACAAAGGGGTTTGAATCTCAGTTGTTGTCAGTAGCGAACGAGAGACCCGTATTTGCAGCAACTGGTGTGAACAGCTCCAAAAAGTGTCGGAGTCTGTCCGGGTGATTTCACATATGATGTGTGGGACTGATAGCCGCTTCGTCCGTCAGCACCCGCTATATTGTGGCCTAGATACACCCTGACCGCGAGGATATTACCAGTGTGCGGCTGAATCGCTTATCGATAGCAGATGCCAATGGGAGACGCAGTGACGCTACTCGTATGGACGATACTGAGAGAGAGAGTGCGAGAATATCACAAAGTGGATCTCATCCACACGATCGCGATTACACACAGACACCGTTAGTAGTGGTGTGGGAGGTTACGCAAGCGTGTGATCTGGCCTGCGACCACTGCCGTGCAGCGGCCAACAAACAACGACATCCTGACGAACTCTCAAAGGAGGAGGCAGTTACCCTGTTCGAAGATATCGAGTCGTTTTCCCCGCAACCGTACTTCGTGTTTTCAGGCGGGGACCCGCTTTGTCGGCCAGATCTCTTCGAACTGCTGGAGACAGCCGTCGACACCGGAATCAGACCGTCAGTGACACCTGCGACGACGCCACGGTTGACGAGAGAGACAATCACACGCTTTGCCGACATCGGAGTCGGGCGAATGGCGCTGAGTCTCGACGGTGCTACCGCCGACAGCCACGATGATTTCCGGGGAGAGACCGGGACATTCGAGACGGTGATACAGGCTGCCGAAATCGCTCAAGAACTGGGCGTCTCGATCCAGATCAATACGACCGTCACCGCGGCGACTGTCGGGGAGCTTCCGGCGATAGCGGATCTCGTAGCAAAGCTTGGAGCACAGATGTGGGAAGTGTTCTTCCTCATTTCGATCGGTCGCGGGGCGAAGCTATCTCAGATTTCACCTCCTCAAGCTCGGAAAATCACCGAATGGCTGTACAGACACAGCCGCGACGCGTCATATCGAGTAATCACCGTCGAAGCACCGTTTTATCGCCGGGTCGCTCAAGAGACGGCGGCAGAGACCGGCACCGACCCGCCGCGGGTTGGCACGACCGGCGCCGGAAACGGGTTCGTGTTCGTGAGCCACACCGGCGACGTGTATCCGTCTGGATTCATGCCGCTCCGGGTAGGGAACGTCCGAGAGACTCCACTGTCTTCCATTTACCGGAACGCCGAGCAGTTGCAGACACTCAGAAATCGAGGAGAGTTCGATGGTCCATGCGGTGACTGTCCGGCCACGCAATCGTGTGGGGGGTCGCGGTCACGAGCGTACGCCGCCACTGGAAATCCGACAGGGAGTGACCCACTGTGTCCGTGGGTCGCGGAACAACGGTCAGCCGCCAATGGGGATTCGCAGTGATTTCCACCGAGAAATCGGGTCAGTGTAATTACAATACCGGCCTCAATGGATTGTGATATCACCGTGCTGATGTGTCGGAGACTCACGGTTCAGACAAAATACACAGTGTCTCCTTCGGGGACTACACAAGAGGCAATATCTGACGTGTATCTGTTATGCTGAGTGATATTGTCTCTGCCCAACTCACGAAAGTCATGAGGTGGTGTCTCAGCCCGTGACAGAGAGATAGCGGAAGCTAACCGTTTCAGAAAACCGCCAGTTCACTCTCTGTCGAGCGACGGGATTCGGGGTCGAATGGCGGCGGCCAGCGCAGGGACCACCCCTCGTCGAAAGTACAAAAACAGCAGAATGAGTAACAGCCCGAGAGTGGCGGCACGCCACTGTCCGAAATCGACGAGAAATTCTTCGAGGGCGATGACCAATCCAGCGCCGACAACTGGACCCAACAGGGTTCGCATCCCACCCAGAACGAGCATCACCAACACCAACACGTCAACGGCCTGGAAGGTGAACAGTGAAGGGGTAACGAACCCTTGCAGACCAGCATACAACGGCCCGACGAGCCCGATCAACGCCGCGCCGATGAAGCCGGCGATTGTTTTCTGCTGAACGGCGTTGATACCGACAGTTTCGGCCGCCACCGGGTCACGTCGAACCGCGGCAAACGCAAGTCCAAACCGAGAGGATCGCAGCCAACTGTAGCCGACCAATGCGGTCAGGAGTACCACGACGAGAACGGTTCCGACAACGACATTCGTCGGGACGGCAAGAGCATCTCCGAGGGTCGCGAATCCAAACCCTTCGAACGGAAATCCCGTCGACCCGCCGGTGATCTGTCCGGCACCGATGAAAAACTCTGTCGCGGCTAACTGGAGACTGAGGGTGAGAATCGCGAGAACGATTACGGTCATCCCTCGACGTGCGGCGACGTAACTGACCAACGCGCCAACTGCGCCCACGAGAAGCACTCCAAACGGGAGAGTCAACCAAGCTGTGACGCCGAGCGCCTGCGCGGGGAGGGCTGTCGCGTATGCACCGACGCCCAATAATCCGCCGACGAACAGGAATAACTGGTCGGTGTGTGCGAACACGATATTCAGTGCGACAGTCAGTGTCGCGAACGCGACGAACGTCGAGAATAATCGGAGTTGAAATCCCGCCCCGAGCGTGCCGATAACCAGCGGTGCGGGGAGCAGTATCGTCGCGATACCAAGGATACGGCGAAGGTCCGAGACTGGAATCGGTCCCAGCCGTTCGTCAGCCGTCGCCGCAGCGCGGCCTCCCAACTCGGCGTCACCCTGCTTTCCCGGGTCCATCGCCGGAGAGACACCTGCACCTGCGGCGTCGGAACCCTCATTCATCGGCTCGGACTCAGGGCGACTCACTCGATCACCTCTGGCCGAGCGATCAGTGTCGCCACAGCGATGCCAAACAACAACAGGTTCGCCACGTACGCGCCGACAAGGAAACTCGCTGAGGCGCTCACGAGGCCCAGTCCCAGTCCCGCGATGACAGTGCCCCGGAGGTTACGAACACCTCCGACAATAGCGACGATGATTGCAAACACAGTCAAATCAAAGCCGGCAGACACCCGGACGTCGGCGGTCACACTCCGGAGCAGCCCAGCGGTGGCTGCCAACGCGACGCTGCCAACGAACACCAGTGACCGAATCCGTCGGGTATCGATTCCACACAACAACGCACCAGTTTCGTCGTAAACGACGGTTCGGGTGGCCTTCCCCAGGAAGGTTCGCTCGAGGAACACGAATAACCCGCCCAACAGCGGGAGAGCGACACCGGCGATAAGTAGTGTTGATCCCCGGATCAGGACACCCCCGATATCGACACTGGGAATCCCGAGTGGCAACGCATACGACAGCGGGAAGTACACAAACATTAGCCCATCGAGAAAAATCGCCAGTCCCAGCGTGCTGAAGATTCCGAGAACAACTCGTTCTTCACCGGTCGACCGGTAGACACTCGAGAGGAGCGTCCTATCGACAGCCAGCCCCAGTATCGCGGCAACGGCCACCCCAAAGACGGCCCCGATCGCGACGTTCCCGACTGCCCCAGCAACAGTCGTCGCCGTCACTACCGCAGCAATCGCGAAACTTCCCAGCGCGAGATTGAGTACGTCACCGAGACCGAACACGAGAGTGATACCGGCGCCTAACAGGGCGAACAACAGCCCTTGGGCCACGCCGTCAATCATCACCTCGATACCGGTCGCGACTGTCATCCTATCAGTCGTGTGTGCGGGCAGCATCATCGGTTCTTCGGTTTCCGGGTGCAGTGGTGCGGCACGGGAGCCTCAGACTCCAGCCGTGAGAGACGGCCGACGGGGGAATTGATATACATAAATGGACAGATATGTCGAAACCGATTTGCCAGGCGGCCGGCGACAGACAGGTATGTTGGACGTGACGGGGCTGCGAAAGTCTTACGGCGGGCTCACAGCCGTCGACAGCGTCAATTTCGACGTGGAAACGGGAGAGATAGTCGGCCTCATGGGTCCAAACGGCGCTGGAAAGACAACGCTGTTTGACGTTATTACTGGCGTAACGCCTGCAGACGGCGGACGCGTCACTGTCGACGATAATGAGTTGACAGGCGTACGGCCGAACCGACTCTGTCGGGCAGGTGTCGCACGGACCTTCCAGACTGTGCGGACATTTCCTGGGGCGACAGTGCTCGAGAACGTGCTCACGGGAGCAACATTCGGGGCCGGTGATGACAGAAAACGGGCACGAGAGCGGGCACTATCGTGTCTCGAATTCGTCGGACTCGCAGAACTGGCCGGCCGAGCGGCTGACGGACTCCCGATTGCAGCGCGTAAACGAGTCGAACTGGCGCGAGCCCTGGCAACCGCCCCCAGTTATCTGCTGCTCGACGAGATTGGTAGCGGCCTCACACCACAAGAAGTGAGCAATCTGACTGCAATCATCGAACGGGTCCGAGACGACCGCGGGATCGGCGTGTTCTGGATCGAACACGTGACGGACGCATTACTGTCGAGTGCTGATCGGGTGTTGGTGCTTCACGATGGAGAGTTTATTGCCAACGGAACGCCCGCCGAGATTCGTGAAAACACTCGTGTAGCGGAGGCGTATCTCGGGACGGATACTAGCTCAGACCACGATACCGATACTGACTCGGCGAGATACGAGGCCGCGTCGGAATCATGAGTGATGACAGTCCAGCAAGGTCGGGAGAGACCCGGCGGTCAGGCGAGCAGAATACGCCTACAGATGTGCCTGCGGACGCGAATCACCCGGTGACCGTCGAGGGTCTTGACGTGGCGTATGGCGATCTGCAGGTTCTATGGGATGTCTCGCTGGAAGTGCGGTCTGACGACGATATAATCTCACTCGTGGGACCGAACGGCGCCGGAAAGTCCACACTCTTGCGGGCGATTTCTGGGCTCGTCCCAGTCACTGACGGGCAGATTAGCGTGTTCGGGACAGATACTGCCGGGCTTGATCCAGACGAGATTGTCGGTCGGGGATTTGTCCACGTCGCCGAGGAGCGGCACCTCTTCGACGGGATGAGTGTCGCCGAGAATCTCGAAATGGGGGCGTTTGCCAATCGGGCAGCACTCGAAGACACACGACACGATGTGTACAATCTCTTTCCGGCGCTATCTGAACGGGCCGACAACCGGGCAGGGACGCTCAGCGGTGGCGAACGACAGATGCTGGCAATCGGACGGGCACTGATGTCACAACCGCGTGTGTTGGCGCTTGACGAGCCCTCTGTCGGGTTGGCACCGCAACTCGCACAACGAGTGTTCGAGGAAATCGAGTCGCTCAGCGACGATTTGACCGTGTTACTGGTTGAACAGCACGTTGAAGAGGCGTTGTCGATGGCTGACCGGGCGTATCTCCTCGAAAACGGGCGAATCGTCACCGATGGTGACACGGGAGAACTACTCACGGAAGATCGAATTCGAGACGCGTATCTCCGGTAATATCGGGTTGTCTTGCTGTGAACTGCGTCGAAACCCGGTCTTTCCGGGGACGGCACTCATAGCGGTTTGGTGCGTACTCCGGCGGAGTCGTGGACAGTTGACACTCGTTTGGTATCGTGTAGTGAAGCGATCTGGCTCTTGCCGTACTCTTCTGTATCGATCGTCTGTCTGTGCGCTGTATCGTCGACGCACGAGTCGTCTGTTCGCCATCTCGATGGCGGAGTTAGGGTTGTCACGCTGGACAGTCACGACAGATCTAGTGGACGGTCTCAGAGTCAATCCACACAACATCCGGCCGAAGAATAACAGTCTCAGAAAGCCCATGACCGGGCAATCATTTCATCACAGAAGGACGTATCAAGCTCGAGTTTCTTTACTCATGTATGTCAACGGATGGACTCAACGACAGTGAGTGGGCAGAAAGGCTATCTGACGAGGAGTATCGAATTCTCCGTGAGGCGGGGACCGAACGGGCTGGAACTTCCGAGTTGCTGCACGTATCCTCTGAGGGAGTATTCCAGTGTGCCGGCTGTGGGCAGGAACTGTACACGACTGACGAGAAGTACGACTCCGGGACAGGCTGGCCCAGTTTCTGGGCCCCGGCCGACAGTGATGCTGTCCGGCGAGAATCAGACCCGGGATTACTCGGGACGCGGACTGAAGTCATCTGTAATCAGTGTGATGGGCACTTGGGTCACGTCTTCAGCGACGGGCCAGAACCCACCGGAGAACGGCACTGTATCAACGGCGTGGCTCTCGATCTCGACACAGAATAGCAGTCGTCAGGAATCAGAGTTCGGTGTGGTGACTGAGATGGCGGGGTATTCTACAGGCTGAGTAGGGCGAGTGTGAGGGGTCGGACGGAAATCGAAGAAGAGTGATGACGAGAGACTGTGTCTCTCGACGGATGACCTGTCCCCGAGGGTGAAGCCCGTCAAACTGTGTAATCTATCGCGACCCGTATAGGGATTTACCGACCGTGACGGGCATTAAGGATCTTACTGTGATGCGGTCGTTTGACGGGTTGGAAATGCGACTCCTCTCAAACCCGTCCAGTGGGCGTGAGACGGGAGTTGGCGGGTCGTGGTGGAGCGACCTCCACGGACACAGCGAGTGTTGGGGTGTGAATTCCAGCCGACCGCAAACGCGGGAGCTCGAGGGGACTGACAGTCGCCTGCGTCCGTCCGTTTCTGGACGGCACGGACAACACGGTGAAGCCTCGGGGC
>JAQCMZ010000348.1 GCA_028274825.1 Haloferacaceae archaeon | reverse complement strand
ACGGAGACGGAACGACTCGAAGATGAGGTTGAGTCAGCCTTTCGGGAGTTCGTCGCTGGTGAGCTCTCACGGCGCAATCAGGCACTAGCCCGGTTGGAACAAATCAATCCCACACAATCAAATAACTCGTTTTCGACTCCCGACGCCAGTGCCACCGTCGCCGAGTGTCGCGACCTCATCGACGAGATGCGCGAGGCGACAACCGAGACAATCAGTGAAGCAATCGCGACTGTTCGCGAAATGCGTCGCGGGAAAAACCGCGCAGACGACGCAGGTGCAATTGAGGCCGACCTCGACGATGCTGAAGCAGCACTGGACCGGGCAGAGTTCGAGTCGGCTGTCGAGTCGGTGATAGAAGCGCGAGACCGGCTCCGTGAGGAGTTTTCCGGCTCGTTCAATCAAGAGTTGGACGCGATTCAGACCTTGGTCGACGCGGTCAATCGAGCCGATGTCGATGCAAATGTCGAGGCGAGTTCTATCGAAGAAGTCAATCGCATCGACGCGGCTGTCTCAGACCTCGACTCGGCACTTGATCTCGCAGAGGCGAGTCGCCACCGGTCTACTCTTCGGCAGGTCTGTCTCGAAATGATTCAGACAATGGAACGGCGACTAGCCGATAACGTCGAGACGCTGCGGAGAAATGAGCTCCCTCCAGGCTATTATACGGAGCCGACTGTGGCTGACGAGCGCCTGGCTGAGGAACTCGAAGCAATTGACGATCTGGAGAGATTCACTGAGCGATGGGAGACATCGGCGACAAAACTAGACGCTGCCATCGAGACGGCAAGCGTCAAAGCGGCCGTGATTGACGCGTACGACAACGTCTCTGAGACAATTGAGACGACGCTTCGCAATCGCGGCGAAATCCGCGGTGAGGATCTTCCGATGCGGCACGCAGACCAGTTTTTGGGGCTGTATTACCGTCGTAACGACCAATTAGAGTTTGACGCATCTGTCCCTGCATTGCGTCGCGGTGATGTAGAGACACATGATGTTACTGTAGAGGTGAGTTACGAGCACGGCAGCAAACACCCTCGCACAGCAACAATCAATCTCGACGGTGGCGGCTATTCTGAGACGACGAGCGTAGAGACGCGGGTTTTTGGGGAGGCGACGTTCGAGAGTGTTCCCCAAGGCGAACACGACCTGTCGGCAGATCCCGGTGACGATGCGTTCGGCGAAATTGAGCGTACCGTACACGTCGACGGGGACATTTCGGTGTCTGTGGAGTTCCTGGAGCAAGAACTCCTCGAGCAACTCTGTGCTGGCACCGACGTCGATATGCGGGAGGTGCTCCCGGAGATGCGGCCTCGCCTCGAATCGACATTTGCCGAGGAGGGGTATCTCTCCACGACAATGGACCTCCCGGTGCAGAACTCCTATGCAGCCTGTCTGCTAGCTACCTGGAGCGACGAGACAGGTTACGGCATCTGTCGGGCAGACGGGACAGTCATCGTGTATGATGACGACCAGATCGAACGGGAGTTGAGCAATGTCTTGCGGTATAACATAGACCCGGGCGACCAGATCGGCTTCGGCGAGTTACGGCAGAACTTTCTCTCAGCACCGGTTCCGGACTCGGTGGTTCAAACCACAGCCAGAGAGACCGACACCGACCACACAGTGGTGGTGACTGAGACGGGAGTTTCAATCAGCGAGAACTAATCATGGCGCAATCAGACACATTCACGAGATGGAGCGTTATTGCATCGGGAGAAGGTGGCGGTCGCATTGCGTCACAATTTATCGAACGAGCGGAGAATCCTGGTATTGATGACCGCGTGTTGGTGATGAACACGAATCGGTCTGACCTTCGAAACATGATCGACCGGATGCAAGGGACTCTCCAGGACAGCCGTGGAGAGGAGGGGACAGAAGGATCACATGCACTGGAGTTTGGCTCCCAGCAGGGCGCCGGGAACTTTTTCCCGAATGGAGAAGCTTGTGCACGAGAGGATCTCGACCGGATTGTCAATCGTATCAAAGACTTCGGGACTTCTGACGCGTTCATGCACGTCGCGACGCTCGGCGGCGGCACCGGGAACGGGTCGGTTCCATACACAATAGAGCAATTCAAAACCGGCTTGACGGATCTGCAAGACGGCGGCGCAACTGAAGACTGGATGGATAGTGTGATCCACACCGCGTTCGGGGTATGGCCGTACTACTATGAACCGCCGCAGCGGCATTTCAACGCAGTCTGCGGTCTTTCACGACTCATTCGCACTTCTCGGGACACACAGAACGCGGATATGGTGCTGGTCGCGTCGAACTCCACTCTCGATGACGAGGAAGCTGACACTCAAGGACAGTACGACTCGATCAATGACCCGATTATTACAGCCATTGACCTGATGATTGGCGCTGGTCGAGAGACACGCAGTGTCATCGATGTGAAAGACTACGTGACAATCCCATCACAGATGGACGCGTATCACTTCACGCCGGCCGTCGCGACGGAGATGAACGGGCAGGTGTACGAACTTGAATACATGCTCAGCCAGGCCGCCAAGAACACATACGTTCCGATGGAGTTAGAGACGACGACGGCGGCGTATGCAATCGTCCGTGCCCCCGAGAGTATGATTGGTACCGAAATTAGCGAACCGGAGGTGTACGGCGCGTTCCGCGACTGGACGGACAAACACGATATCAGTCTGCCCGGCCAGGTGACCCTCACGCCGAAGCGCGGTCGCGGGAGCGATATCGATATCCTCCTGTTACTCGGCGGGTTCGATCTAAATCCGCTGCTTGACAACTCGTGGGACAAATTCAATCTGCTCGGCGATAGCCTCGTCAACGGGGGGAGAGGTGGTACCGGGGGCGAACTGACACAACCGGAACTCGACCGGATTGTCAACAATCTCAAAGCATACGTCAAGCAGAATGCGGAGTGACTGAATATCATGAGATCACACGCTTCACCAATCGACCGAGGGCCACTCAGTGCCCGAACCGTCGCCGCACTCGTCACACTGATATTCGTTAGCGTACTCGCTGTCGGAGTCGCGCCTGGGGTTGCCTCTGCTACGGATCTCGAGCGCGAGGGAAGTGACCTGATTATCAACATCTCGGATGTGAAGGATCCCGAGGTTGTCACTGTGAACGTGACCGACTCAGATTCAGAGATCAGCTATCGAGAAAACGTAACCGATCCGGACAATGATAATGTCCGTATCGATGTCACTGACCCCCATACCGGCTCCGTGAGTGGGACAAACCTGCAGAACGTCACAGTGAATGTCTCAGTTAGAGACGGTAGTCAGAATGCTACTTTTCAGACGATCCTACAAGATGAGGCTGTACCGCTTCATACAGTTCAGTTTGCCACCGACCGTCCAGCGTGGATCGATAGTGCTGGGGACGACACAAATGAGAAGGTCAGTATCCCACTAAATCCGGTCGAAACGGGTGGACTCGGCATCAAGACCGCCGAGGTTGAGGTCACAACCGATACTGACGATCCTGCCAACACGGCCATCGACGGAACCATCAGCAGAGATAACACCCAACTCGTCGTCGACCGAG
>JAQCMZ010000339.1 GCA_028274825.1 Haloferacaceae archaeon | reverse complement strand
CAAGTGGTTTTGTAAAACGCTCAGAAAGGCTGCCATGATTTCGATGAGCCTTTAGATTATTTCCATTTCCGGCTGCACAGAAGACAGTTAGGCAAATCTCTCTATTTTATTTCGATAGAAATAGATGAATGTGCTGAATCAGTTGGAGTATTTGATTTATCCATAAGATTGAAATGGAACCGTGGGCAACAAGTCCCTATGTCTCGAAGATACGACATGGACCGGCGAGCGTACATAAAAACGATCGGCGCAGGCGGGGCAGTGGCGGCATTTGCGGGGTGTACGACAGATGACTCGTCGTCCTCGAACGAAGAAATTGTGCCCGGGACTGCGTCGGGCTTTCCCCCGTTCGAGCTCACGAGAGACGGAGAACTTGTCGGGTTCGATATCGAACTGGCCGAAGCCGTGATTGACGAAGCCGGCTACGACCACGCAGAGTGGACGGATATCGAATTCGCCTCGCTGATACCGTCGCTCTCTCAGAGCGAAGACATCGACATGATCGCGGCTGCGATGACGATTACCGACGAACGGGCGGAGCAGATTGCGTTCACCGATCCCTACTACGAGGCGAATCAGGCGATCCTTGTCCGCGCAGGTGGCTCAATCCAGCCCGAGGAGCAGGAAGACCTCTCCGGAGTCGAAATCGGCGTCCAGTCGGGGACCACAGGAGAAAACCTAGCCGAAGGGCTGATTGAAGACGGAATTATCAGCGGAAACAACCTATCGGTGTACGATAATTACACGCTCGCTGTTGAAGATCTCACCAGCGAACTCATCGGCGCGATCGTCATCGACACTCCGGTCGCCCGGGACTTCGAGTCCAACCGGGACGTGGCGGTCGCATTCACGATCCCGACCGGCGAACAGTACGGGTTCGGGATGCGTCAGGACGATGACCGAATCGAAGATATCAACGACGCGCTCGCGACGGTCAGAGAAAACGGCACATACGAGGAAATCGCCAACGAGTGGGATGTTTTGTAACTACGCATAGCTATGGAATCTCTTATATTGCAGTCGGGGGACTGGCAGTTCATTATTTCCAACTGGCGTTATCTGTTCGTCGGCGTGGTCGTGACTGCCATGCTGACGGTTACGAGCCTCAGTCTCGGATTTGTTGTCGGTTTCCCTGCAGGGGCAATAGAGGTGTATGCCTCTGGCTGGCTACGGAAAATCGTGAGTGGTGTCGGCGTTGTCCTCCGCGGCACGCCGATCGTCGTGTTGATCGTTCTGTTCTTCTTTGGGTTGCCGCTGCCGACCTTCCGGTCGATTCCGTTCATCGATATCAATTCCAACGCCTTCGTCGTCGCGACACTCGCGCTCGGCCTTCGGAGCGGGGCGTATCAGGCCCAGGTATTCCGCGGTGCGATCGAATCGATCGACGAGGGACAGATCAAAGCCGCCAGATCGGTCGGTCTCTCGCGGGTCGAAGCGATTCGCTACGTCGTCTTTCCACAGGCGATCCGGCGCTCGCTCCCTGGATTCCAAAACGAGTTCACGATCGTCCTCAAAGACACCAGCATCGCCTTCGCCATCGGACTGGCGGAGTTGCTGACTCGGGCAGAGAACCTGTATCTGCAGCCTGGCCGGAGTGACGCGGTAATCGAAGTCATTCTGACGGTTTCGTTGATTTACTTTGTACTAACATTTACAACGAACCGGACGCTGGATCACATACAGGCAAAATACGCTATTCCGGAGGACACAACATGAGTCTCCTACGTTTTGAATCCGTCTACAAATCCTACGAGAACGAAGAGGTACTGAAAGATGTCAGCTTCGAGCTGGACCAGCAAGATGTCGAGGTCATTATCGGTCCGAGCGGATCGGGGAAATCGACGTTACTCCGTTCAATAAATCGCCTCACTGAGATCGACTCCGGAACGATTTATCTCAACGACGAGGACATCCACACGCTGGACGAAAACAAACTCCGACGACGCGTCGGGATGGTCTTCCAGGACTCGAATCTGTTTGCGCACCTGACCGCAAAAAAAAACATCACGCTCGGGTTAAAGAAGGTGCTCGGGCTGTCAGCCGACGAGGCCGAGGAGAAGGCAATCGAACATCTCGAACAGGTCGGGCTGGCGGATCAGCGGGACTCCTACCCCGCCGAGCTATCCGGAGGTCAAAAACAGCGGGTCGGGATCGCCCGTGCGCTCGCGATAGATCCCGAGCTCATCCTGTTTGACGAGCCAACGTCGGCGCTCGACCCAGAGCTCATCGCAGAAGTTCTCTCCGTGATGAGAGATCTGGCAGAGCAGGGAACGACGATGCTCTGTGTGACCCACCAGATGGACTTCGCGCGGTCCGTCGCAAGCAGACTCACGTTCCTCGAAGACGGAGAAATACGCGAACGAGGCCCACCAGAACAGCTCTTCGAGAATCCGAGCCACGAACGAACGAAACAGTTCCTCGGTGAGTTGGCGGAGGAGTACTGATGGTAGAAGAAACCGAGGCGCGAGGGACGCCGGTCGCCGAACTCTCCAGTCGGTGGCAACTGATCCCGCTGTCAATCGGCTCGCTCGTGTGGCTCTGGCTGTTCGCCCGCTGGACGTATCACAACTCCTGGCTGGATACGCTGTTCACCGCCGTCGGGTTCCCGGATCTCATCCGATCGGAGCGCGGTATCCGGGCCAGAGAGCCGTGGTTTCCAGCGGAGCCGCTCAGAAACGCCGCAACGGAACTCGCACAGATCGCCCCGGATCTGTGGGGTGTGTCGACGCTGTTCGACTGGGCAGTCTGGCTGCTCAAACTCGCCGCGTTTGCGACGACGACAGAACCCAACCTCGCAGCAGGAGCGTTCATCACCGTCATAATGACGGTGTTGAGCATGTTTTTCGGGCTGCTGATCGCGGTCCCAGTCTCTCTCGCACGTGTCTACGGTGGCCGGGTGCTCAGCCGTATTTCGCTGGTCTACACCGAACTGATTCGCGGGACACCGCTTCTCGCGCAGCTATTTTTCCTGTATTTCGGGCTGCCGCTCGCGCCGTGGATCGACTCGTTCGGGTTCGTCGGCCAGACTGAAACGACATCGACGGCGGTCATCGTCGCTGTAATCGGGTTTACCATCAACTCCTCGGCATACCAATCCGAGTACATTCGCTCGGCGCTCCAGTCTGTCGACCCCTCCCAGCTCACCGCAGCACGGTCGATAGGAATGGAGAAACTACAGGGAATCCGATGGGTAGTTCTCCCGCAAGCGGCCCGGTACGCAATTCCGGGGTGGACGAACGAATTTGTCTACCTCATCAAGTACTCCTCGCTCGCAGCGTTCATTACGGTCTCCGATATCTTCCGCCGTGGCCGAAACATCGGCTCCGACACATTCCAGTTCATAGATATCTACATCATCGTCGGGCTGCTGTATCTCACGCTGGTGTTGACCACGGCAGTCGCTATGCAGCGGTTCGAGCAGCGCGTCAAGATTCCCGGGGTTGGAGGGCCGACCTCTCAGAACTGATCGCGCTGTTTTCGGGCGAACGCTCATCTGTAGAAGTCAGTACTTAGGATTTGTTCGAACCAGTTGTCGGTGTTGAGAATCCAGCCCAAGAAATTCAGATAGTCCCGTAAGTGGTGTTTTGAGACGCCTCGGAACCTTCGCAACCAGTTGCGAAGGAAACTGTGGCGGTTCTCACAGCTGTTTGTGTGAGCATCACCTACGACGTAGTGTTCGTCGTGATTGATGGCCAGTGCGGACACGTCACCCCGTCTGGCCGTCGCTGCTCACGTAGATACTCCAAACAGTCCTCTTTGTCTGGCAGAAAGACCTCGTTGACACTCTCTCTGCTGACCATGCTGGGGAAGGGTACGAACTCTAGTCATAAGAAAGTACTCACCGCTACAGATGAGCGAAAATATTTTCGGAAACCACACGGGTGAGGAGCGCATGATGAATACAGAGTATCTATCTACCGGGTTCGGACACACGTAGATTTTTCAAGCTGAGTAATCAAATAGCCGATATGGCTAATGATCCAACGATCCCGATAGGAGATGTACGGCAAGCTGCGGATAGCGACCGACAAGGTGCTTTCAAGCGAGGCTGGACGGCTGCTGTCAAGGATCTCAATGATGGAGAATCGTCGAAATATTCCGAGGGGCCACCACCCGAGGAACTGACGTGGGACAATCTTGGGTATCGACTCGGGAGCATATTCGGTGAGACAGATGATGACCTACGCCAGAGGCTCTTTGAGTGGTGTAAAGACAAGCAAAGACGAGAGCGGGATGAGTGATTT
>JAQCMZ010000329.1 GCA_028274825.1 Haloferacaceae archaeon | reverse complement strand
TGACCATCTCTTCGATGGCGTCCCGGTCGTAGCCTTCACGATCAAGACGGAAGACTTCGTTCACGACACGGCGTGCTTCACGTTGTCCTCGTGTCAGAAGTCGTGGGCTCCCCTCGTCAATATCAAGTTGACAGACGAGAGTCCGAGTCAACGACTTCTGCATGCTGCAGTTATCAACCGTGACGCGCTTGTATCTGTGTGAATCAGGTGACGGCCTTCACCCTCGGGGTCAAGCCCCGAGGCACTCGGCCTTGCTATCTGTAGACTGCGACAACGGACAACTCACGCCGCCAGAAATCATCGACCACCAGAACAAGCACAAACTGTTCAGAATTGCTACAGAAGCAGAACATCTCAACGACCGTCTCTCTGAACTCCGCAGACAGGGCAAAGCCCACACTGACCGATTTGCACACCGTCACAACGAGTATCACCATCTTCGAAACACCGAAAAGCGACTCCGCAAGCAGATTCAACATGATGTAGCGAACCAGCTCGTTTGGCTGGCCGCTGAGCATAACTGCGAGACAATCGTCTTCGAGTCACTCGGACAGATTGAACCACCCGATACGAGCGGGTCGTTGGCTCGGTCAATCTCAAATGGGCGAGAGGAAGTCTTCTCGACAAGACCGAATACAAGGCTGAAATGGTCGAGATCGAGACAGATTCGGTAAATCCATGCGGAACAAGCAGGCACTGTCCACGGCGTGGAGACCGCGGCAGAACGGTGAAAGCACCAGACAATGACACGGAGTGTCGCCATGGTGGGCATTTTCACTGCCCGAACTGTGAGTACGAGTGTGACCGTGATGTGGTTGGAGCACTCAACGTCGGGCGGAAGCATCTCTCACACAGCACGATGGAAAAGGCGAAGCCCGTCGCCTACACGGAGACGGGAAACCACGCTAGTTTTCCATCATGTGCGAGAGATGCCCGTTTTACTAGCGTTCAGTCCACGGCCGATTCACAGGATATGGCGAGCGGTCGTCAGACCCGACTGACCCAGTGCTGCTCTACTTGCAGTAGTGGTGGGTCAGACACGGGTGGACTGCAGCAAAATCAGAGTGGTAACACGGACAGGCAGTTGTCCAGCGGGAGTGTCACAAAATACGTTCTCGCCAGTACTCCCGATTCTGGGTAAACACTCCCAAATACGAGTAAAAATCAAAGCGGTTAGTCGCTCACCTGCAGGCGTGGCAGCTCGTGGACGCTTGTGTTGTGTCTGACCGGACTCTCGTGTGTGTTACTCGGCGAATCGAGAGACAGCAGTGTTGTATTTTGGCTGGGGAATGGGTGTTTCGTCTGGTCTGGTTTGACCTCGTTTTGTCACCCTGAGACACTCGCTGAACCCGACGATTCTCAGGGCCGCGGTGTGCAGCATCGAACACGAGACCGTTTCCTGCAGTAACACGGTAGCGTCCGCACCGTTTATGTCGTTCGCCCGCCGCCGTGCGTGTATGCCGAACGGCGGAGCGGAGACACCGACTCACGGAGACGACCGCGAGAGCGGTCACGCCGAAAATCCCATATCGGACGGTGAAGACACCGCTCAAAGCGCCGACATTGACCAAACTTCTCAGACAGGGGTGGTTGCTACTGGACTTCCACCTTCGATCGAGACGGTGCGCGACAGCCTGACGCCGATGCTGTCGCAGTACGCAGAAATCTGTGCACACTACGACGACGCGCTCGTGCTGTTTCAGGTGGGTGACTTCTACGAGGCATTCTGCGAGGCCGCAGAGGAGGTTGCCAGGATCTGTGAGGTTGCTCTCACGCAGCGACAGGACTCCACCGGTGAGTATCCGATGGCAGGGATCCCGATCGATTCTGCAGCGTCGTATTTAGAGGCGCTGTTAGACGCTGGATACCGGGTCGCGGTTGCCGATCAGATTGAACAGGCGGACGAGTCCTCGGGGCTGGTCGACAGAGCGGTCACACAAGTCATCACACCAGGAACGATCGTCGAAGACGAATTGCTCTCCGCCAGCAGCGTGAACTACGTCGCCGCGCTGGCCAGAGATGGTCTGTCGGACGAACGACCCGCCGTTAACACAGCTGATAGACCGACCAGTATGGAAGACACTGAGACCGTCGGATTAGCAGCTGTCGATGTCTCGACTGGTGAATGTCTGGTCACCAGCGGTGACGCGAAGACGATACGAGAGGAACTGGAACGGCTCAACCCCGCCGAGGTGCTTCGCGGCCCGGCTGCACCGCAGATCACTCCCGCAGAGATCAGCCCAATGGAATCGGCTCACGACTCCAGTTGTTTCCAGATAGAAAACGCACACACACGGTTGGAATCGTACGTCTCAGCTCCGGGCCGGCGATTCGCGACGAACTCGGAACTCCGAGCCTGTGGGGCTGTACTCGCGTATGCCGAGTATACCCAGGGAGATGACGGACCACTGGAGTATATTTCGCGGATTCGTCGATACGATCCCCGTGATCATCTTCGGTTAGATGCGGCCGCCCTCCAAAGTCTCGAAATATTCGAGAATCGCGGGCTCGGTGCCAGTGACACGCTCTTTGCGAGTGTCGACCAGACAGCCTGCGCGATGGGGCGCCGCTGTTTGGAACGGTGGCTCCGGCGACCATCGATCGACCTGACAACAATCCGCGGGCGACACGACGCGATCGCGGAGTTGGTCGAACGGTCGCTCGATCGCGAACGATTAGCCGAACTGCTGGCGACGGCATACGATCTCGAGCGATTGGTCGGGCGGATCTCACGCGGACGGGCTAATGCTCGGGATCTCAGGTCTCTGCACGCGACACTCGGCGTCGTCCCCGAGGTGCGTGACGTGGTATCGCTGGACGGGGAGGGGACCACCGACAGCGAGAGACTCCCAGAGCACATGCGTGACCTGATCGAGCGGCTTGACCCGCTGGATGAGCTTCGTGACCTGATCGAGCAGGCGATCCGCCCGGATCCGCCACAGGAGATCACTGACGGCGGGCTCATCAGGACCGGGTACGACGACAAACTCGACGAACTCCGAACGACCGAACGTGAGGGTCGTGAGTGGGTTGCCGCTCTCGAGACCGATGAACGGGACCGAACCGGAATTGACTCGCTCACAGTCGGGCACAACGAGGTCCACGGATACTACATCGAAGTGACTGACGCAAATCTCGACCGAGTGCCAGACGATTACCAGCGGCGACAGACACTGAAAAACGCTGAACGCTACTGCACTCCGGGGCTCAAACAACGGGAAGATGAAATTCTCGGGGCAAGTGAACGGGCTGACGCTCTCGAATACGATCTGTTCACCGAACTTCGGGACGCAACCGCGGCAGAAGTCGACCGGATTCAGGCGCTTGCCGACGCCCTGGCGGAGTTGGACGCGCTTCGGTCGCTGGCTACCGTGGCGGTCGAACACAATTACACCAAGCCAGACATGCTCAAGAAGAGTGGAGAACCCGCCGAAACGGTAGTAGACGAGAGAGGAATCACACTGGAGAGGTTCCGTCATCCAGTCGTCGAGCGTCACACTGAGTTCGTCCCGAACGACGCACGATTCCCGCCGGGAGTTCTCACGATCATCACCGGGCCCAACATGAGCGGGAAATCAACGTACATGCGAGCAGTGGCCGTCGGGATTGTGCTTGCTCAAGCAGGAGGATTCGTTCCCGCCGAAACCGCGCGGCTGCCGATTGTCGACAGAATCTTTACCAGAGTCGGAGCAAGCGACGATATCGCCGGTGGGCAGTCGACATTTATGCGCGAGATGGCGGAACTTTCAGAGATCCTTCACGACGCTGGCCCAGAATCGCTCGTGCTGCTGGATGAGGTCGGGCGAGGCACCTCAACCGCCGATGGTCGGGCACTTGCCCGTGCGGCAGCAGAATTTGTTCACGATACACTCGCCGCAACAACGCTGTTTGCCACCCACTATCACGAGTTGACAGCACTCGCGAACGAGCGTGATCGAGTCACGAATCTCCACTTCGGTGCGACTCGAAACAGCGGTGATGTCACGTTCCTTCACCGTGTGTCAGCAGGGGCGGCCGACGAGTCGTACGGGATCGAGGTGGCTGAGATGGCAGGTGTGCCCGAAACTGTGGTGAGTCGCGCCCGCGAATTGGTCACTGCTGGGGCACCGGGAGCCAGTGGAGCAGACGAGGCTGACGAGAGCCCCGGGAGTCTCTCAGACTCAGTCAGCGACGGCCGCAAAGATGAGTCAGCTAGCCCAAAACGCCGTATGGGCAGTCACGAAGACAGTGACGGCAATAGCCACAAGCATACAAACGAGAAGAAGAGTAATGATGCTGACAGAGACAAACCCGAAGACGGGGACACTCTAGGAGACAACCACAGCGATAAGACGGGTGAGAACAGGCAGGACATAGACAGCAGCCGGGAGACAGAGACTGATCCTGACCGCGGGGAAACCACACCAAGACGGGGAACGGCTGGGCGTTCGAGGCCAGAGACGAGAGTGAATGGCGATAGCAGTTCACAAATGCTAGAGGGAGTCGTGGAGACAGTTGCTGACATTGATCTCGCGACAATGACTCCAATCGAAGCGCTAAACACATTACACGAGTTGCAGAAAGAGATTGATGATTGACGAGAACGACACCGGATCACCAGAGCGTCCGGTCACGGTCCGTCGGCTTCCGAAGGCGACAGTCGAGCGGATTGCGGCGGGAGAGGTCATCACCAGACCGGTTCGGGTTGTGGTAGAGCTGATAGACAACGCGCTGGATGCGAACGCCGACAGGATCGAGATTGCCGTCTCGGAGACTGGAACCGAACAGATCCGCGTCACCGACGACGGGACCGGGATGTGCAGAGCCGACGCAGAGCGTGCTGTCGAACGCCACACTACGAGCAAACTCGGCCCCGAGGAAGACCCTCGCGGTGTGAACACCATGGGGTTCCGTGGAGAAGCACTCGCCGCAATTGCGGAGGCTGGACACCTCGAAATAACGACTAACGACGGCAGCGGTGTCGGAACGCGGATTCAAGTGACAGAGGCAGCAGTCGACGTGGACGACACCGCCCGGGCACG
>JAQCMZ010000419.1 GCA_028274825.1 Haloferacaceae archaeon | reverse complement strand
AGCCGCTGTGGAGGGCATTCTCTTTTACTTTCTCGCAAAGTTTTTTTGCACGGTCTTTTGTTTCTTGCTCCCAATCTAGTTTATCAGCATACTCTTTAACGAAATCTGTTGGATCATCCGGTTCTATCTGAATTCCAGACACATCTGATAGAGATTGAGCTTCTTGATAGATATTTTTTGAGTTACGACGGCTCACTTCGGCGACCTCATTTATTGTGATTGGTTCGCTACGGATACTAGCTGCAGCATACAAGCAGGTCGCTGATGCCCTGTCAATCGCACTAGGATCGTAATCACTCTGAATAGCTTGAATATAGAGTTGAATTGCAAACTTCTGAATATCTTCGGAGATGGAAATTTGTTCACCCATCCGCTCAATCTCACTTGCCACATACATGAGATTAGCTACAGATGCGTTTCTAAGCTGAGGCATGAAAAAACGTAGATAAGTGCATACTGATAAAATATTTGTAAGAAACTTTTATTGACACTGGTAGATTGAGCCATCTTGTTTGAGTGCTTTGACCGATGGATGATCATCTACTGTTTCTCCGCTGCGTGGTGGTTAGAGTACACTCAGTAAGCAACCAGCTATTGTTGAGGAGATCTCGTTAGCCCAACCTCAATCTAGCAGTATCCTAACTACGTTCATACAAAATGACTCACATACTCGCCGTATCTGACTGGCGCTCTCAACCGGTTGATGATCTCTACACCATTCTCGAAACTGTAGAACCTACTCCAGACCTACTACTGTATGCCGGCGACGACCTCTCACGTTTCAAAAACGCCGATACTGATACAGATCATCTTGCAGAACTTGCTCGCCTCACGAAGCACCACCAATTACTCTACGTCCGAGGAAACGACGACTTACCCCCGTCAACCGGTCCGCAATTCGATTCGGAATTTACCACCGACCTCCACAGGACACCATACACCTACGAGGATCTCGTGTTCATCGGCCAGGAAGGATCGACCCAGGGACCTGGTCTCATCACCTATACCGAGGACGACGTCCAAAGGCACCTTTCCGAACAACAGACCGCTTGTGAAGACAGAACCCCGATTCTTGTCACTCACACCCCTCCCTTCGGCATTCTCGATATCGGTAAGCGATTCGGGCAACAACATATCGGGTCGAAGGCCGTCAGGAGCTTCATAGACGACATCCAGCCCCCAGCCACCGTCTGCGGTCATTGCCATCAATTCGGAGGCAGAGCTGAAACCTTCGATTATGGGACGGTGATTAATATTGCATCCCACGACGGAGTAGACGACCCAGGAAGATACGCACTCATCACCATCGACGCCTCGAACGAGTCTATCGAGTACGAGTTTTACGACACTCGCCAGCTGCTAGGGGGCCGACTGAGTGATCTCGTCCAGGTCGGGAGAAACCGAGTGGAACAGTTCAGCGAATTAGGGATTACCAGCCCAGATGAAATTACCGAAGAACGGCGTGCCGAACTCGAAGCTCTCCCTGGATCCTCGTCATGGCACGTGAACCGGTGGATTGCTCATCGACAGGCTTTCGAAAACGATGAGGTCGTGATTCTAAACAAGTCCGCTTTCGACGACCTTCACGATACGGATCCCCTCCTCTTGGATATAGAAACAGATCTTCAACAGGATCGGATCTGGCTGGTCGGCACCTACAGCTACCAGAACGATGCGTACCGACAATTCTTCGATCCGGACGACGAGTCAGCAATCCTTCAGGAACTGTCTGAGTATCTTAATAATCATAACACCGAGCCAATCATCTACTACGGAGGGAACTACTTCGACGAACGGTGTCTAAGGCGAAGATTCGACGAACACGGTATCTCTAAGGGGATCGACCATCTGGAGCGAGCACACGACCTCGGGATAACTGCCCAACAGGAACTCTTTGGGCCGTTCAATCGGCATAAATTGAACGTCGTAGCGAGCGCACTCGGCTTTGAATATCAAGACCCGACTGTCGATGGATTTGTGGTCGGGAGCAAGTACACGCGATATCTCCTCGACGGCGAAGAACCAGACTGGGATCGACTCAAACAGTACAATATCGACGATATAACCGCACTGAAAACAATCGTCGATCACATCAGATCGTAGTCTCGGGGAATATGCGGGTCCAGCAACAGAATTACGTGAGGGCGGTGTCACTATGGGTCCAGGGAGTATTAACCAACAACAGGACAGGATTTTCCCGAACTGT
This sequence comes from Haloferacaceae archaeon, assembly GCA_028274825.1. Lineage (GTDB taxonomy): Archaea > Halobacteriota > Halobacteria > Halobacteriales > Haloferacaceae > J07HR59. Next base: position 1,164 of record JAQCMZ010000419.1, on the reverse strand, counting down.
TGGTTAATACACCGATGCTGTCCGCCTTCCACTCTGGAAACATCCTCGAAACGGTCGAACGGTGGCAGAAATCCATTGCCTGAGTACGGTTCTACATACCTCCCAGCCCTTCCCTGAAACGCGGAAGCACCACGGCGCGGCTTATCGGGTACATAGACAAATAATCGAGTATGGGAGAACACTCAACGGCGAATCGATCGGCAGTAGACCAGCCGATTCGGGGCGCAGACCGCAATCGGTCTCTTGCCGAACAGACCGATCCGGCTACGGACGAGATGCTGCTGCCACAGCTCGAAGACGGCATCACGCTGCTCGATGTCGAAGGAGACCGCGGCGTCCCAATCCTGCAGTCGCTCGTGCTCGACCACCTCCTCCTTCACGATGGGCCCGCCTTCTGGGTCGACGCAAACGGCCACGCGACGACGTTGACGCTCTCCCAGATCGCGCCCAGTCAACGGTTGCTCAATCGAATTCACGTCGCACGTGGGTTCACCGCCTACCAGCATTATGCCGCTGTCTACGATCTCCCGACGGCGGTGAACCAGTCCATCCAGGCGTCGACCAGCGATCCCGGAGCTGGGAATCGACAGCCAACAAATCGTGACGAGGACATGTCTCCTCACACACCCGCCCTCATCGTCGCGCCGGCCATCGACGCCCAGTACCGCGCCGACGATACTCTCGGTGAGACTCACACGGAAACACTTCAGGCCCGAACGCTTGCCCGGCTGGCGACCTACGCCGAGGGGTACGAGATCCCGGTTCTCGTTACGCGAAACGAACGAAACGAATTCGCCGAGATGGTCGCGACGGCCACTGATCACCACCTGGAGTGCGAGCAGACGCGGATGGGGCCACGGGTGGTCGGCGAGGACTTCGAGACGCTCGTCTATCCCATCGACGACGGCGCGTACTACCAGACGACCTTCGCCTACTGGCGGCAGCTGCTCGCGGCGCGCGCCACGCAAGTCGGTGTGGAACCGACGACGATGGCGTCGACGCCGACTCCAGAGGGCGTCGGAACGGGCGTCACAGCTGACGGTGAAACGGTCACAGCCACCACAGACCCGCTGCTCGATGCGTGGACGGCCACCGGTGAAGGAGGCCGATAACGATGGGGCGCACGAACCCGACATACCGAGATGCGCTGCGGGCCATCGAAGA
>JAQCMZ010000322.1 GCA_028274825.1 Haloferacaceae archaeon | reverse complement strand
GAATCCGAGCACGACAGACGAGAGGAGTCCCGGGGTAGCCACTCCCAAGAGACTACCCGTCGACCGGTTGCACACCGATTCCAACGGTGTGCTCGCGTGGCAGTCTGGACACCTGACACTCACAATTCAGCGGTGGCGTGGGATTCGGCCGCGTGACCGCGGAGGAGGATGTCAATCACATACCAGAGTCAGTGCAGATAACGACCAGAAATCAACCCTCTCAGTATGGAGTTGAAGATCTCAACTCCGTTGCTGGTCGTTCGAGAGTCTGGAACTGTGGCTCCTCTCAACAGCCACCGGTGGTGCGACGGGAGTTTCAACGGGTCGTGGTGGAGCGACCTCCACGGACACGCAGTGTGTTCGGGTGTTCAGTCCAGCCAATCCGTCACAGGAACGCTCGGAGGGACTGACAGTTGCCTGCAGGGCGTAGTGCAACCCCAAACGGTGAAGCCTCGGGGCTTGTCCCCGAGGGACTTCACGAGAGAGACAGCTTCTGTGTTCGAACTGATAGTGGCGTGGCTGGGAGACGACACAGTCGATTCTGGGTTACAACAGCGTCCCGATCGCGACGGCCACGAGCGCGCCGGATAGTGTTGCCAGCAGGTTGACCGCCTGATTTCCAACCCGGCCGCCTTCCACCGTCGCTCCAAGGATACTATCGATGAGTGTCCCGAAGATTCCACCGGCGGCGACCGCGACCGCCCCAATTAGAGGGTCACCGAGCGGCATCCCAGCCGCTGCAATCCCAGCGACAAGCACCGCGCCGGTGGTCCCTGCGAGTGTTCCCTGCAGAGTAATCCCACCGTCAGTGCCGGCTTCGACGGGTTCGAGCGTGGTCACGAGCCGGGGTGAATCGAAGAGACCACCAATCTCTGAGGACAACGTGTCCGACATTGCGGTTGCGACGGCGCCAGCAAACGCCAGTGCGAATACTGTGACTGTCACGGGCAGGTGCTCAATGGCCGCGCCTCCGACGACGGCTACCAGCGCTACCGCTGAGTTGGCCAACACGTTGCCAGTGCCGCGGGCACCCCCGTCCTCTTGGGCGACACCACGGGTTGCCTTCTGTTTGTATCGGTATTTCGAGCTTAAGCCGCCAATCGCGAAGAAAGCAATTAGTGCAGCAAACCAGCCGACACCACCTAACACAACGGTCAACAGGCCCAAAAGAACGCCCGTGAGCATTCCAGGCACCGAGGCGGTTTCTAGCGCGTACGAGACGTAACCAAGCCCTGCAGTAACGCCCAGTGCCAGCGCCATCAGCGGCGCAGCGATATCTGTCGCCAGCGTCGCGAACACCCAAAGAATGAATCCTACCGAGAGGATTACTAGTGGGTCGTCCCGTTTGTATAGTACCGACCGGAGCAGTCCTGCTACCAGTGCCGCCACTGCAGCAAGAAACGCGGCCATCGGGAGGTCGATCGGTTGGCCGATTTGCACGGCTATCGCAAGCTGCGCGGCTGTCGCTGTGACGAATCCGACGCCGAGAAATCCCGAGACGCGCAGAATTTCGTCAGATGTCGACTGGCTGACGAACTGCTGTCCAAAATTCCCGAACCCGACGACGATTACCGCGGCCGCGAATACCTCCGGAGGCATCGGAATGCTCGGAATCGTGGCGAATAAGCCGAGACCAGCGGCTGCTAGTGTGAACCCTGCGAGCCCGCTGAGTCGCCCTTCCTGACGATCGCCCGGGCGAGCGAACAATTCAAACAGGGGGCCATCGCGGATACCGAACACTGCTGCTGCCGCCATAGCGGCAAACGGAACTGCGGTTGCACGCCCGAGCGCTGGCGCTGCGAGCGCGAGGGTCGACACAACGGCAAAACCACCCGCGCGTCGGAGCCTCGGCTTCACGTAAATATTTTCCAATGACAGTCACTTAACCCTCCCGACATACCCATCTCAGGTGCTCAATCGCCGATATATGAGGGTCTCTCACCCATGAGGAGGGTGGCCAGCAGGCCGCGTGACTCGTCGGGGCAGTCAGAAAGCTTCTAGCTGAATATCTGAGATTGCCGATTTCGGCTATCTGTGGTTTTCTCGGGTAATGTAGCTCGATCTGGTCGTCACTCGCGGCAGGTTCTGTCACATCCCCGAGTGACTCTCGAGAGAGTAACAACTCACCTGATCATGAAGAATACCATAGAGATTGGTCCCGTAACACTCTACAGCGGTCCCAGCGCGGAAGCCTACGTCATTAGCCGTGGTAAGGAATATTGCGATATTCACATGTCACTGAGCCTGTGGTATAGTTTGTTATCGGCTTCATCCCGCCCGTGGGTTGGCTGTCGTCTCGTGGTCTGTAATCAACCACCAGAGTAACGAATCTACCAGCGAATCTCGTGACTTCGTGTCCTCGAGTTGATCATCCCGTTGTTCCGTTTTCGGGCTGAATGCTTTCTGTCGCGGCTACCGGGAGATGAAACGAGACGCGTTCAATTTCTCTTGCGTCTGGGGTGATTACTCGTCTCACCGGCCAATCTGCGGACCCGGAAGATGCCCCGTGTATATTTATAAAATTACTGATACTATCGGATCGTCTCCACGGCTCAAGCCGTGAAGTAGCGCAAGTGGCACTGAGAACACACAGGCGGCCGGTGATGACAGGTTACCACACTGGAAAACCCCTCAGATTGTGCAAAAACCACTGTGAGTTAGGATTTCCAGACGCATCACCGTCCATCAGATCAGCGAGCAGCGTGTTTTTCTCTCGTAAGGACTAATCACGTCTGTGAGCGTCTACGACAGATACCTCGCTATTCGCCATCAGTTGCACGAGGAGGCTGCGCCAGCCCACGTCGCTATCGTGCTGACCGAGCGGGATCTTCTGGAAAAAAATGTCTACCAAACTCTTGAGCATGTGCTCGAGTGGGCTGTCGAGTACGGCGCCGAGCAGGTGACTGTCATGGTGAGTGTTCTTGACAAAGCTGTCGTCCCGACGCTCGAACGACAACTTCAGGAAATCACCGCTCCGCGGCCACTGGCAGTTCGAGGTCCAGAAGCGACCGAACAAGCAGATGCACCGATTCAGATCAGCATCGGTCTCGGCGGGAAACGCGAATTCGCCGATGCTGTTCAGGAGTTAGCGACTGCTGTCAAAGATGGCCGACTTACTCCCGATGAGATCGGCGAATCTGAGGTTACTGATCGTCTCGTTTTCCCGGAGGAGCCAGATTTAGTGGTCAAAACTGGGGCCGAACGGCTCTCAGATTTCATGATTTGGCAGTCAGTCTACTCGGAACTGTATTTCACCGATATCAACTGGCGAGACTTCCGGAAACGGGATTATCTCCGAGCTGTCATCGATTTCCAGAACAGACAGCGCCGGTACGGCCGGTGAGCCGGTGATCGCCCGTGCAAACACGAGCCACTGCGCTGAACACAGCAGTCTCAGGACTGTTGCCGGCAGGGCATCTGCACGCAGGGTTAACTGTCGTTCACGGAACATACCAGATTCCGCGGTCGAAATCGAGCCACTCGCCAACGACCACGTGTGGAAGGGCGACGATACAGATAAATATCGTGTAGAAAGCGACGAGACCATACAGCAGTGCCCCACCCGCGAGCGGGTTCGGAGCCACCGTCCAGATGACTGCCGCGACAGTCGCCGTTGCAAGGGCGCCCCCTACGAGTGCACCCCAGGCTATCCAAACGGGGAGGCCGTCGGCTGTCTCTCGGGTGTGGTTTCTGGCAGCAATACTTCGGCCCGATTGGCGCAGTGAATACCACAGCGGGAAGTACAGCCCGATCGAGACGACAACAGGGACGACTGCAAAGTAGATGATCAAGAGCGTTGTCTCTGCAGCATCAAGAACCCACGAGCGGCATAGCCCCCCTGTGGCGAGTCCGCCTCCGAGATGCGCGATAACACCAATCGCAAAGACCCCACCGAGGAGCCAGACGGCCGAATTACCGTACGTGGAGTAGAGTCCAGCGACAGCACCGTCGAAAACGCCGAGCATGAGTTCCGAGAAGCCGTAGAATGTGTCCGTCCAGAACACCGCCGGGACGATCATCACGGCTCCACCCCGGACGAGTGCCGCTAGTGTGCGTTGTGCTGTCGTCTGGAGATGGTCCGTCCCAATGAGAGCGTCCATCACGCGGAGATCTCCATGGCCGCCTTTGGCGACTGCAGCTGCAAACCCGAGCCCCAGCGCAACAACAGGTGCGAGCACGAACAGCCCGATGAACCCGGCGAGAAACACCACGTACAACCCGACATAGCGTCCGCTGAAGGGAATCCCTCGGTCTCTGAGATTAGTGAAGTGCTCGTACCCGCCGTGTGGAAGATTCAGCGCAACCATTCCGACGAGGTAAATAATCATTTGCGTCTCTAGCGACGGGGTACTGTTGATCCCCGTGGCGAGTCCGAACCCGATAATTAAACACACGAGCGCTACCCGAGACCCAGTGACGGTGACTCCCTCTGGTGAACTCTGCCCGACCCGCGCAGCCAGTGGAAAACTTGCCCCCATGTATGCAAAGTAGACGCTAATTCGGGTATGGATGCCCCGTATTGATCTGGGTGTTGATTGCATACTCCGGGTTCTCGCCTGTCTCTCGAAGTTGCTGATTGGCGAGTGAGTGTAGCATCGGTGACCGACCCACCTCGCGGGCGTCGGGGGAGAGCCCACAGAATGTGGACCCTGTCTCAAGGTGGTGACAAGTCCGGATCGATCTCATCACACAGAGCCGTGGGATTCGCTCGTCGTTCGTCTCGGAGACCGCGGCTGTCGCGCGGATTCACCGCTACAACATCGCCCTGTTGCACGTAGTGTTGGTGGAGATCCGCTTACGGTCGGGCCGACCAGAGCCTGCACCTGGGCGTCAAGCCACCTGACCAACAGGCCAGCCTAGCAGCCTTGCTCTGCCCTGGCTCGCGCCGTGAACTCTCGAGGTGCAGCCACCATCCGGGAGTCCCGGGAGACGACATGTCACGTTACCTGCTGTTGGGTCACTTCTGTGGGTCAGAGTGAGAACTGCTCGTGGCTATCGTGAGCCTGGTGAGAGCCTCTCTCCTCTCCTGTTTGCTTCCTTTTGTTTGTCGCGTCACACACCGTCTCTGGCTTACAGTGGCGGTTGACACAGATTACCGTAATCGGATTCGCCCCACAGATCGAGTCGAGGGTGTTCTCCTCAGAAAGAACACACCCATGAGATTGCCTCCCAAAGTCTATATTTTCGCAACAACGAAATCAGTCAACGAGTTATATGACCGACGCCACGGAGAGCACAAACATTGATAACGAGGGTGGACAGGCGGCGCTCCCGGTCGACGATGCGGCTGCACTCGCCGAGAGTATCGTCGAGAACGTCGAGAACGTAATTATCGGAAAGCGAGAGGCAATCGAACATATTCTCGTCACCGTCTTGGCTCGGGGTCATCTCCTGGTTGAAGACGTTCCTGGCGTCGGGAAAACGATGCTAGCGAAATCAGTCGCCAGATCAATTGACTGCTCGTTCAAACGTGTGCAGTTCACCCCGGATCTGCTTCCCTCCGATGTCACGGGGGTAAACGTGTACAATCAAAAGAGCAAACAATTCGACTTCCAACCCGGGCCCGTGTTTGGCAACGTCGTGTTAGGCGACGAGATCAACCGGGCACCCCCGAAGACACAGTCAGCGTTGCTAGAAGCCATGGAGGAAAGACAGGTGACAACTGACGGAGACACACGAGAACTGCCGGATCCATTTTGTGTGATCGCCACACAGAACGATGTCGAACCCGGACGCACCTACGAGTTGCCGATTGCAGAAATCGACCGATTTATGAAGAAACTCAAACTTGGCTACCCTGACACTGACCAGGAGACAGAACTGTTAGGCCGGATGTCGGGTCAACACCCGATCGAGGGTGTGGAACCGGTCGCCAGTGTCGATGAAGTCCGTCGGGCACGCGCCTCGGTTGCCACGGTTGATGCCACAGAGCCGGTGCGAGATTACGTCTCTCGACTCACCGATGCTACTCGTGAGACCGCTGCACTGGGTGTCAGCCCCCGGGGGAGTATCGCGCTGCTCCGCGCTTCGCAGGCACGGGCGGTGCTGAACGGCCGTGATTACGTCGTCCCAGACGATATCCAGACGGAGGCATCAACCGTCCTCTCTCACCGTGTTCAACCGGGATCGGGTTCCCAGACCGGGAGAGAGATTATTCGTGACGCAGTCGACCGCGTCCCAGTAGAGTGAGTTCCGATGGCCGGGATTTCTCTCACGCGACGGGGTCGAACTGTGTTGGGGATCTGCTTTCTGGCTGTGCTGATGGCCGTCCTGTTTGGATCACGGTCACTGAATGCGGTTGTGATCCCGGGAGTCGTTGCACTGGTGGCCGGCTACTATCAGTTGTCGCGACTCGACACCCCGGGGGTCAGGCGAGATATGCCGCCGGATGATTTTGTTGGAGCTACCCACGAGAGTCGATTGGAGTTCACTGATCCCGACTCACGTGAGGACGCGTACGGAATCCCATTTCTCGCGACCATCCGCGAGGAACTCAGCGACGGCCTGTCAACCGACGACGGCTCAGTCCAGACGACGGTGGGGTCAGGGGTGACTGACTACACAGTAGAATACATCGGCCGAGGGAAACAGCAGTTTGGCCCGCTGTCGGTAACCGCAACTGACATTTTTGAGCTGTTCGAGCGGGAACTGAGAATCCTCTCGACTGACTCAGTGCTCGTGTATCCCGAACGACGACCCGTGCCGGTGTGGTTTCGACGAGCCCTGCATCATGACGAGGCGCTGGGGGCGAGTCGCCAGCGTGAGGAGTTTGACCGACTTCGAGAGTACGCCCGCGGGGACGCACTCCGGGATATCCACTGGTCGGCGACCGCAAAACAGGAGGAACTCATCGTGAAGGAATTCGCAGCCGAGTCCGAACAACGGCATGTTACCATCGCTGGAGGCACAAAATCTGGGGCAACCGCGTCTGATAGCCTCGCAGAGGCGATAGCGAGCATTGCACTGGTGCTGCTCGATGATGGTATTCCGGTTGTGGTATCTGTTCCCGACGGACAGGTCAAGGCACAGCCCTCACACAGCGACCGGCGATTACTTCTCGAACTGCTCGCTGTCATGTCCACTGCTGGGGGTGTCCCTGAGATAGAAGCCGATGTCACTATCCAGACAGAGACACCTCAAGAGAACGTGACCGTCCGAACGGACTCATCGAGTTACCGGTTCGAGGAACTCGTTGACGCTGTCGAGCGGAGCAACTCACAAAGCGCCATCTCACGCTCGGAGACAGCCGGGAGTCACGATGCAACGTCAGCTCCGACTGACGGCGGCACAACCGCTCAGATCGGCGAAACTACGGCAGGCGGTCCTGCTGACAGCAGACAGACTTCCCATCAGCAGCGATCACGAGTGATCGGCGAAAAGCCATCCCAGGACAGCCCCGAGGGTCAGGGTACGCCAACGCCGGGACACGAAGATTGGTCCGGGGCTGATTCGGAGTCCCACTCAGAGACACCGGGTCTCTCATCGAGAGACGCGCGGGGTGATGATGAGTAACTCCTCGCCGGAAGTTGTCGAGCCGGAGGACCGTTCGACAGGTGTCGGGCCAGGAGCCGTCGTCCCGGGGGGGCTGGCGGCCGCACCGGCCGCTGGTGTCGCGCTGGCAGTCGCGGCGTATTTAGCTGTCTTCGTCTCGGTGACCGACATCGTCGGCGGAACGACACGGATGGTCGTTGCCGTCCTGATTGCGGTCGGTGCTGGAGTGGCGCTGGCCCGTGTGCTGCAGATACGGGCTGCAATACTGGCGTCTGTGGTAATGCTCGTGATTGGATTCATCGGGTATTATGCGGCCGTCCCGAAGAGTCAGCGAGCACTGCTATCGGTGTCTGGATTCGCGTTCGACACGTTTTCGATGCTAACCGGGCTGTCGGTGCTTCGACTCGTGCAGGCAGATATCTGGGTACTCGTGGTCGCACCGATTCCGACGTTTCTGGCCGCGTATTTGACCGCTCGCGAGCGATACACGGGGGCTGTGACAGTCTGTGCTGGGGTACTGGGCTTTTTCGTGCTGACGGGTGATGCCGGGACAACTGCGACGCTACTGGGGGTACTCGGGATTGCAGGTAGTGTCGGGTTAGACACGATATCAGTGCCGTCGGGAGCAGCGACGCAGTTGAACACACTGACTATCATCATCACACTCATGTTGATTACCTCGGCGACGTTGACAGTTATTCCAAGTGGTGCAGCCGAGCCCTGGACTGGTGGTCCGACGAATCCCAGTGTCGAGTCCAGTGTGGTCGGGAGTGAGGAGACTCTTGAGGTCGTCGGGGCAGTCCAACTTGATCCCGCGGTCCGGTTCGTCGTCCAGAGTGATGTCGAGTCGAAGTGGCATGTCACCTCGTTCGATCGTTACACCGGTGACGGGTGGGTTCGAACCGGTGATAGCTCTGGGTATGACGGGCCACTGGCAGGCTCGACCGGTGACGGGCGCGAGATAACACAAGTCGTGACCGCACAGACAGATATCGAGGCGTTTCCGGCGGCGTGGGCACCAGTGGCTGTCACCGGTGCTGGCGCTTCAACCGCACAGGTGTCGGCTCGTGGCGGAATCCAGCCGAGTGCGACGATCCGGGAGGGAGAATCATTCACCGTGACGAGCGAGTCTCCGCAAGCGAGCGACTCCGAACTTCGAGCCGCCGGGGACTCATACCCCGCTGAGATCGAAACGACACACACGCAGTTGCCCGAGAGCACATCAGATCGTGTCGGTGAGGTGACCGCCGATATCGTGGAGACGGCAGACACAGACAACCCCTACGACACGGCACTCGCGGTTGAACGGTATCTTGAGGAGACGAAAACGTATTCACTTCAAGTTCAGCGTCCGGACGGCGATATCGCGGGGTCGTTCCTCACCCAGATGGATGCCGGCTACTGTGTGTACTTCGCGACGACGATGGTCACGATGTTGCGCACACAAGGAATCCCCGCCAAGTTCGTCACCGGATATACCTCCGGCGAACAGGTCAGCGAGAATGAGTACGTTGTTCGCGGGCAGAACGCTCATGCGTGGGTAATGGTATACTTTCCCGAATACGGGTGGATTGAGTTTGATCCCACACCAGCCACTGACCGGCAAGAGGCTCGCGACGTTCGGCTCGCTGACGCTCGACAGACCGACCGCATAGATGTTGACACTGAACAGACGAATTCTGAACCCCAAGACACCGCTGGTGGAGACTCCTCAGAGACGAATCAACAGACCTCTGAAAGCGAGCAATCATCGGGTGACACTGAGAACCCGGTCAACGTGAGTCCTGGCGCTCCCAACGATGCGATTAATCCAGAGTTTCGAGAAGGAGAGTTACCCAGTGGGCCACGAGGTGGCGTTAGTGGAGCAGACACTCGAGAAATACTCGGGATCCCGGTCCCTGACCGTCAGACAGTCGGGTACGCGGTGCTGGTGATGGTCGGGTTACTCACGGGGGCTCACCGATCCGGACTCACCTCACGGGCCTATCGGGCTGTCTGGTTACACACACCGAGACGCCGCCGTGATCCCGTCAGCGACACCGAGAAGGCGTTCGCCCGGCTAGAGTTCGTAGTGGAACGGCGATATCGGCCTCGTCACAGCACAGAAACCACCCGTGAGTATCTCGCCGCGCTAGAATCACACGATATCGACGAGCGTGTATATACCGTCGCAGATATCTATGAACGTGCAGTGTATCGGGGGAGTGTCTCCCGGCGGGAGGCTAACGAGGCTATCTCTCTTGTCCGTCGGCTTCTGTTAGAATCGATCCCCATAATCCGTCGATTTGTCGCCTGAACACCGGGTTCGTTCGGTGACACGGGGTATAGAATCGATATCAGGGGTGTCTCGGCAACAACCCGCAGTCAGTTCGCGAGACGAGATCCTCGGTGGCGGATCCATCACAGCTGGAACAGCGCGGAAGCCCACGGCTTGAGCCGTGGGAGGAAGCACGTAATCGGTATTCGACTTCACTGAAAACGGTAACATACGTCTCACAGGCCCAGAAGCGGTCGGTGAGATGGGCAGTCTGTCAGCCTGCCCCGAACTCGGGGATGATGAACGAGTCCCTCTGACTCCCCTGCTGGAAGCCGCCTGAGAAAGCCCGTTTTTAGAAAGAAACGGGCGTGGGGCTTTCCGCCTGTGGAGTACGACACTTGGGACTCCACCGGCAAGCCCACCCGTTTACGGGTAGGGAGCTGACTAACAGCGACTGTGACGGTCCGTCGGTTGTCAAGACAGGTTCTGCACACCAGAACCCTCTCTGAGTGGGATTAATGAGGCTTCTCCGTCATGCGTCGACAGGATTTAATACCGGGATACAGTAATTTATGTGTAATGTCGGAAGTCTGCTCGACGTGTGGATTGCCTGAGGAACTCTGCGTCTGCGAGGACGTCGCGAAAGAGTCTCAGCAAATCAATATCCTCATCGACGAGCGCCGATACGGAAAAGAAGTAACGATCATCGAGGGCTTCGAGCCTGGCGATGTTGACCTTGACAGCCTCTCATCGGATCTCAAGTCGAAATTCGCCTGCGGTGGCACTGTCGACGACGGCGTCATTGAGCTTCAGGGAAATCACTCCGGACGCATCGAAGAGTTCTTGCGTGACAAGGGGTATAACGTCGCCTAACCCTCTGAGCGGTCTCTGTAGTTGATCTTACGATTTTCTCGAGGAGAGGACACGGATCTGATAACTCTTATTACTCAGTGTAGTTGCAACGCCGTATCGAGTGGGGCTGACACGCCCAGATTGACGCGGGTCGACGGACCCGCTAGACGGGACTAGAATCCCTGAGCGGATGATACTCACCACTCTCAACCGCGAGACTGTCCAGTCGTCTCCGAGCGAGTCCCCCCTTTCCACAGTTGTTATGAATGACGAGTCTAGGTTGAGAGTGGCTCAGTCAGTTCGGATTAGCGGACCGACAGAGGAAAATTATCACGGAACCGACCATCATAGGGTTGCTAATTATGAGTGAACAAGATCGAGAAACCGTTATCGAGCCAAGTGATGTCGGCGGCGAGGGCCCGCCTGTCGAGGAGAAACCGTACAAGATTATCTACGAAGCAAACCTCTGTTTCGGCGCTGGCCGGTGTGCTGAGGCATCCGACAACTGGGAACTCGATATCTCTACTGGCCTCGCGAAACCGCAATCGTACTACATCTCGACGGACGAACTCGACGAGAACATCCGAGCGGCAGAGTTGTGCCCCGCAAAGAAAGGTGACGGGATAATCCACATTATCGACCGACGTACCGATGAAGAATTAGCCCCCGATCCACACGGTGACGGAACTCTCTCAGTCGAGTGGTAACGGGTTCAGTGAGTCCCCTCGTTCGCGAGTTCGTCGGTAAATTAGCCGTCTCAGTGACGGGAGCGAGCCTGACAGCGAGAGTATCCCCGTGAAAAGAGTGCAGCCGGGAGTTTCTACGCAGAGTATCGAAAGGTGTTTGCAGTGAGGGACTAACCATCGGCGTACGCGAGGGTGGCTGAGTCAGGACAAAAGCGGCGGACTTAAGATCCGCTCCCGTAGGGGTTCAAGGGTTCGAATCCCTTCCCTCGCATTCGGTGTGGTCCATGCGACACAGACGACTGATCCGGAGCAACGGCACCTACCAAAGGCAATCTCGGGGAGTGGCGAAAGTACCTACCGTCACACGCCGAGACCTGACATCGGATCTGCCGGGGGTCTCCCGGTTGATGACCGGACAGACGGTGAAACGTGGGGAATCCGGATCGCTTCGACGCGCTTATCCGGGTAGAACAGCAATTATACACGGATGAGTAACCCGGCCCTTGACGTGGTCGAGTTTGTGCTGACGGCGGAACTCTACACGGAGAACCGCAATCTTGATGAGAACGATCTCCCCCCACGGTTCCGGCAGGTGTTCTGGACCGAACGGTCGGAAGAGGACGGCCCTGGCGGGGTTGAGCGTCCACTCACGGCGACAGACACATCTGCCCGGACTGCGACAGGTGTCGAGCGGCCGTGGGATGCCGTCTCGGAGTTGCTGTTCACCGAGAAAACCGAGTTCTCTGGCGAGATTGCCCTGACACAACAGGAGATGGCGTTAGATTGGTATCTGGAGCGTGCTGACTCCGAGCGGCTCCGGACCAATCCAACTGTCGTCGCCGCCGCGGAGACGCACGACTCTGTCTCGATTGACGTCACACACGAAGAAGCGCGCAACGACACCCGCCCGATACAAGCAGACCGCGTCTGGATTGACGCCCTTCTCGAGGAATACTTTGACGAAGAAGAAGACGCCGAGATGCTTGATCTGGTGCAGGTGCGAGCCCCAGAGGAAATCGAGACGACGCTCGATGACCTAGTGTTGACTCTCGACCAGGAGGGAGAAATCACGAAAATCGTCAAGGCGATCGAACATCGCGAGTATCTCGCGGATATCGGTCTCCGAGAGATCGGGAAACTCCTGTTTGTCGGCCCACCCGGAACAGGAAAGACGACTATCACACGTGCACTCGCACACGAGTTGGGACTCCCGTTCGTCGAAGTGAAACTGTCGATGATCACTTCTCAGTACCTCGGTGAGACGGCGAAAAACGTCGAGAAAACCTTCGAGGTTGCGAAACGGCTCTCGCCGTGTATCCTCTTTATCGACGAATTCGACTCTGTAGCTAAAACGCGGCGCTCTGACGAGCACGCCGCGCTCAAACGAGCGGTCAACACGCTGCTCAAATCGATCGACGACATCTCACTGATCCGCGATGAAGTCCTGCTTGTGGGCGCGACTAATCACCCTGACCAGTTAGATGCGGCCGCATGGCGTCGATTCGACGAGATCGTCAACTTCCCCAAGCCAGACCGACAAATGCGTGCGGACATCCTTCAGGTGGTCACCCAGGATATGGAAATTGCCGACTTCGACCCCGAAGAGGTAGCCGACCGCACCGAGGGGCTCACCGGCTCTGACCTTCGCATGGTTCTCCGAGAGGCTGTTCTTGAGGCGCTGACTGAAGACCGGATGACGATCACGCAGGATGATGTCATGACTGCAGTGCAGGACTTCGAAGAGCGCGACAATCTGAAGAATATGGATATGATCGACGGCGAAGGTGCCAAAGTTGCCGGCGATGGCGGTTCCTCGCCCGAGCATAATCACGAGCACACACACGATTGACAGCTAGTTAGCCGCGCTATGTTGTGGTGAAATATCGTCTCTTTCACCTCTCGGACTGGCCACAGTAAGTACAACCCCGACCCTGAGAGTGGGCAGTCGATCATCTCGGGTCCGGTGTGTGTCTGCCCGAATCCAAACGCCACTATCTCTCAGCGGTGGCGGTGAGGGTGCCAAGCCCCCGTCCTCAAGGAGCGAGGCGAAGCCGAGCGAGTAGGGCGGGGATACGGCACCCGCACGAGTGACAACCAAGCCAGACCAACAGGAGTAAATGGAAATCTTT